>WFNX01000001.1 GCA_015488375.1 Mariprofundaceae bacterium
AATGACAATCGTTACCTGTTTTTTGGCCTGAAGTCCGCCACCCAGCGCCTGGGCCTGTTCCGCAACAGCAGAACCATGCGACATATTGCACCAGACTTGTCCGAAGCCATTGAGGCTCTGCCGCCGCCGCCGCAGACAGGCGTGCAATGGCTTCCCCTGGCGGCCACGCACCGCTACCTGTACAGCGCCGCCAATGTCGAGGTCATGCGCATCACCTGGCAACAGCAGGACGACGGCGAACTGAAACATGTTATCATCATCGGCCACTTCTCACGCAGTGCCCGGCACACCAATGCCAGTCATACGCCGGTACTGGCTGCCGGCTGGCGCATTCTCGGCAGCACCGGCCTGTTACGCCATTCCGCCTTCTATCATCGGGAAGTGCGCACGATTTATGATCGCCTGCCCAAACCGGTACTGATGTACACCCGCATCAAAGACTGGCTGAAGCCGTTGCGGAATACGGTGGATCTGGCCAGCGATACGGATGCCGTCTGTGATATTCTGTACCCGGTCATTGCCGGCACGCCTGTGGTTTATATCGCGATTTCCGCACTGCGTTACGGTCCCAACACCTTTCAGTCACTGATTGCCCGCATCCGGCAACATACGAACATTATCGTGCATGGACATGAAAGCATCGGCATCGGCCCGCATCGGGTGATTCTGGTTTACTGTGACCCCTTGCTGAATAACGGCAAGCGCATCAACACCGTCGATCCGTGCCTGTTGCAGCGCACCGTCAGCGATGCCATCACCTTCTGGAAAGACCGTGCCAGGGCCGCCATTCTCGAGCACAGCCACCGCCTCAATATTCCCGAAGCACTGGCCGAGGTACTCTCGGTCCCGCCGCTGTATGAACATATTTTCCCGCCGGAACAGCTATGGCGCGACATGGAAGCAAGAAACAAGATTTATGCGGACAGGCGCATCCATGTTCGCATCCGGCATACCGGCGAGCAGCAACTGGAAATACAGATTCTCTCTGATCGGCCATTACTGCTGGGCCGCATGGTCAACCAGATTCAGGCATTCGGCATTCTGGCCGAACAGGAGGCCATGGTTCCGATCGGTCAGGCGGAACGGCAAATCCGCATCAACCGCATAGTGGCGCGTTGCGATTACACCCTGCACGACGAATCGCTGGCAAAACTGAAACGCGGCATGGATCAGGTGTTTAACTGTGAAGCCGATCATGATCCGCTGAATGAACTGATCCTCGCCACAGGCCTCGATATCCATCATATCAGCATCCTGATCACGCTGCGCAACCATCTGATTCAGCTCATGTCCGATGCGGCGCGTTCTCCGCTGATTGATATGCTGCTGAAGCATGCGGACTGCAGCCTCCATCTGGTCGAATGGTTTGTGCATCGACATGATCCGGAACTCCGGGCACGGGATATCGAGGCGGCCAGGCAGGCATTTTTCAGCGCCCTGGAGAATGTCAAAACCCTGACCGAAGATCGCTGGTTCAGAGCCCTGGGCGATCTGGTACAGGCCAGCCTGCGCACCAATGCCTTCACGCGCATCACCGGGGAACCGATTGCCATCAAAATCGATCCGCAACAACTGGAATTTGCTCCCGAGCCCAGACCATGGCGGGAAATTTTTGTCCACGGAACAGATCTGGAAGGCGTGCATCTGCGCGCCGGACCTGTCGCGCGCGGCGGCATCCGCTACTCCGACCGTCCCTCGGATTTCCGCATGGAAGTTCTTGAACTCATGGACACGCAAACCGTCAAAAACGGCCAAATCATCCCCACCGGAGCCAAGGGAGGCTTCGTCATTCGCAATGGCGAAGGCCCCGCATTCGTGCTGCAACAGTATCGCACATTTATTCGCGCCTTGCTGTCGATCACGGATAACCGCAGCGAACAGGGCATCGTGCCGGCGGCCAATATCCGCATTGCCGATAATGATGCCGATGATCCCTACCTCGTTGTTGCCGCAGACAAGGGTACGGCCCGTTTCTCCGATGAGGCCAATGACATTGCCATGGCAACAGGCTTCTGGCTCGGCGATGCCTTTGCCAGCGGAGGCAAGCACGGCTATGACCACAAGGCCATCGGCATCACGGCCAGAGGTGCATGGGTTTGTGCCGTTGAACACTTTCGCCGTCTTGGCCTCAATGCCTGGCAGGACCCGATCAGCGTAGTCGGCATCGGTGATATGTCCGGCGATGTATTCGGCAACGGCATGCTGCTCAATCCCAATATCCGCCTGCTGGCTGCGTTTAACCATCGCCACATCTTCCTCGACCCCGAACCCGACAGTCAAAGCGCCTTTGCAGAGCGAAGCCGGCTGTTTCGCGAAGTGAAGGGATGGGATGCCTATAATCCCGAACTGATCAGCAAGGGCGGCGGCGTTTTTGCGCGTTCCGCCAAATCCATCCGTTTATCCGCATCAGTCCGCAAGGCACTGGGCATTGAAAGCGACACGCTGTCCGGTGAGTCCCTGATCCGGGCGATTCTTTGTGCGCCTGTCGATCTGCTTTATAACGGCGGCATCGGCACCTATGTCAAATCCGGCAGGGAGCGTCATGAAGAGGTTTATGACCCGGCCAACAATGCCGTACGAATCGATGCCTCAGAGCTGCGTTGCAGGGTGGTTTGCGAAGGTGGCAATCTGGGCTTTACGCAACAGGCCCGTATCGAATATTCCATGGCCGGAGGCCTGATCAACACGGATGCGATCGATAATTCCGCCGGCGTGGATATGTCCGACCATGAAGTCAATCTGAAGCTGCTGTTTTCTTCCACGCCCGGCATTTCCCTGACTTTCGCCCGGCGCAACCGCCTGCTCAAAGGCATGCGCGAGGAAGTTACACAGCAATGCCTGAACAATAACCTGATGCAGTCCCGCGCCCTGCATGTCGCCGAATTTGATACCCAACGACGGCGCCCCCGCCATGAGCGACTGGTCGCCATGTTGCAGCAAACCGGCTGGCTGACTAATGGTACAACACCCGAACAATTTGACCGTGCAACACTGGCCGTGCTGCTGGGTCAGGAGAAAAACCGCATCCATCAGTTACTGAACGAACAACACTATGCCGCGCACAGCATGTTCGCCGAGTCGCTGTTAACCCGTTATTTCCCGACAACCATTCAGCGGCGCTATCATGCACTGCTGGGCAATCATCCGCTGGCCAGTGAAATCATCCACACCCAGGCCGCCAACCATATTGTCAATCATCTCGGCATCGCCGCTGCCCTGCAGCTGCAAACATTGCTGGATCATTCCATGGCGCATATCGTGGAAGCCCTGTTCATCAGCGAGGCGCTGCTGGATTCAGAGGCACTGGTCGCAGCAATCTGGCAAGCATTGCCAGATGCCAATGCAGCGGCATCCCTGCAACAGTACATTCAGGAAGGCGTACTGCAATTTGCCGAAGAACTGCTGCGCATCGCGGATATCACACAACTGGATCAGTCCTGGCTGTGGCAACAGCGCAAGGAACTGCGCCGTTTTGCCAACAGCAAATCCTATTCCGTCAACAGCATCAATCGCGATCTGCCGCCGCATATCGATCAGTTACCGGAAGAGATTTTATCGCGCCTGCTGAAATTGCTGGATCTGGCCCAGTTTGCCAGCACCCTGTGCCCGGGCAACAGCGATCTGCCAACATCGCGTGCGCTGAAAGCCGCACAGGCCTGTTTCGACCTGATCCCGTTCTATCATCTCGAACAACTGTTCCGCTCACCGGTCTGGGGCACCGATGAGGCCCATGCCCTGCGACGCCTTTGCCTGCAACGTCTGACCCGCCTGAAAGCCAGGGCCATTGAAACCTTGCTCCGACAGGCCAGGGGAAAATATTTTGACTACGGCAAACAACTCTGGTCCCGCCACCCGTGCTGGTGCCATATCCATGAAGCCTTACCGGACCCGGACAGCGAGCAGCATGACGATATCATGCGCACCCGTTCACTGTTGCTGCTGAACCAGATCGAAGCAGTGATTACCGAAGGGGCACACGCTCCTGTCGCATAATCAGCCAGGCAACAGGAACAGCCAGCAGGGCAACCGCGGCACATAGCCAGAAGGCAGGCTCAAACCCTGCCTGTGCCACCACCCAGCCGCTGCCCATAATGCCCAGCGTACCCCCCAGGCCAAAGCCCATGGCTGAATACCAACCCTGCGCGGAAGCATGCCTGCTTCCGCCCATCCAGCGGCCCACCGAGGTTACGGCCGCAATATGAAATGCCGCAAAAGTCGCCGCATGCAACAGCTGCAGGGGCACCAGCAGCCACCATGAAAGCGTCAGTGCGGTGCCGACCCAGCGCAGGGCCGCCAGCAACAAACACAACACAAATACCCGCCCCGGATTGCAGCGCTCCAGAAAGCCCCCCCAGCGCCACATCAGCAACACTTCCGCCAGCACACCGACAATCCAGAAGGCGCCAATCTGCCAGCCACGATAGCCTGCATCGGCCAGATAAAGGCTGAAAAAGCCGTAATATGCGCCATGCGAGGCCTGCATCAGAAAGCCTGTCAGCAGTAACAGCAGAAACGGCCGCCAGCACACCGCATCCGCGCCGGCATCAGCGGTTGATGCTGCGGCAGGATGTAACGGAAACCCTCGCGCGGCCAAGGCCATCACGCCCATCAACATCGCCACGATCCACGGAAAGCTCTGCATATGCGCATCATTCAGCCAGATGCCGCCCAAGGCCGAGGCGAGAATAAAGCCAATGGAACCCCAGACCCGCAAACGCCCGTAATCCACCAGTGCCGTTTCAGCCACGGATACCGAAAGGCCATCGGTCAATGGCAAAATCGTGGCCCAGAACACCCCGAACAGAAAAACAACCATCGCCAGCAGATAGATGTCATGAAACCAGCCCAGCATCCAGGCCAGCATGCCGCCCAGCAGAGCCGCCAACACAACAAAACGGCGGGAAAAACGGGATGAGCGACCATCCAGCACACGGCCTGCACAGGGCGGTGCAATCACCTTGGCCGCGGCCAGCAAACCGACCAGCAGGCCAATACTGCCGGCATCAAAACCCTGGCTGTGCAGAAACACCGGGAAAAACGGCAATATCAGGCCCATCGCCGCAAAATAGGCAGCATAAAACAGGCGAATATGGTGCAGGGCATGTGTGGTTACCATTGCCACGAGGCTAACCATATTCCGGCAGCAAAACACGTCCGCTCGCCAGGATTAACTTCATCTTGCAGGCGGCAGCCTCTTTCGTCACATTTAAGCCATGCATCGTTTGATGATCACCCTGCTGGTTCTTTGCCTGAGCGCCTGCCAACTGGATAGTATCGGCCTGGAACTGGCCCCAGGCTGGAATATGCAATCGCTGATTGTCTGGCGTCAGGCACATCCGGAAATGCTGGCGCTGTCAAAGCATGGCCGCTGGCTGTATATCAGCTGCGCAACCGAAGCTCATCACAATGCCCCCAGTCTGGCCGCCTATGATTTCCGCAATGCCCACAAACTGGTATTGATAACCGGCCTGCAACGCGCGCATGGATTGACGTTTGCCC
>WFNX01000002.1 GCA_015488375.1 Mariprofundaceae bacterium
GATCTCGCAGCCTTCATGCGCGCCGTCCGGCGCCGTATGCATCTGGAAGCGCGAAACGGCCGCGATCGAGGGCAGGGCCTCGCCGCGGAAGCCATGGCTTGCGATGCGGTGCAGATCCTCGATATCGGCAATCTTGCTCGTTGCATGCCGCTGCACGGACAACTCCGCGTCCTCCACGGACATGCCGCAACCGTCATCCTCGACCTCGATCAGTCGCTTGCCTGCCTTTTCGATTCTGATCGTGATGCGGCCGGCACCGGCATCGATGCTGTTCTCGACCAGTTCCTTGACGGCGGAAGCCGGGCGCTCCACGACCTCGCCTGCCGCGATCTGGTTGGCCACGCGCGGTGGCAGCACATGGATATGGCCCATGCGGGTCTAAGCGATGCGTCTGGGCACGGGCAGTGAAAGCCCGGTCGCATTGCGCATCAGCAACTGCTTGATCGGCCCCGCATTGCCGATCAGTCGCATGCCCGTGCCCCGCAGCACATGCAGGCCTGGCAGGGCGGAGGTGAACAAACGATGGAAGCCCTCCATGCCGCCCATGACGGACAGGATATCCGGCAGCCGCTGCTTCATGTACCGCTTGAGCACGCCCATGGAACCCCAGTCCTCGTCAAACCGGCGCGCATCCACGAGCTCCTGGGCCAGGACCATCGCATCGCGCATGCCGAGATTGACGCCGAGGCCGGCCAGCGGATGAATCGTGTGCGCGGCATCGCCGATCAGCGCCAGGCGCGGACGCACGAGATGCCGGACCAGTTGGGCCCGCAGCGGAAAGGCCGCCCGCCTGCCGACCTCGACGATGTCGCCCAGCACGGGACCGAAGGCCTCGTTCAGGGCCTCCAGAAACGAGGCATCATCCATGGCCATCAAGCCGTCGGCCTGCTCGTTGTCATTGCTCCAGACGATAGAGCACAACCCTCCACACATCGGCAGCATGGCCAAAGGCCCCGTCCGCATGAAGCGCTGGAAGGCTGCGCCATGGTGGTGCTGCCGGGGACGCACCGTGGCCACAATGCCCTTCTGCCCGTAATCCCGCCGCCAGCAGTCGATGCCTGCCTGCTCCCGCAGCCATGAGCGCCCCCCGTCCGCACCGACGATCAGCGGGGCGCTGAACCTGCGTTCCCCATCGACGACGATGCTCACGGCATCCTCGTGCCAGCAAATGTCGGTGATTTCAGCCGGGGCACACCATTCGATGCCTTCATCCTGCTCCAGGTTCTGCAACAGGCCCTGCTGCAGGTTTGAGTTTTCCACCAGATAGCCGAGATATGGCAGGCCGATCTCGGAGGCATCAAAGCGGATTCCCCCGGCGTGTTGATCATCCCAGACGCGCATCTGCACCAGCGGCTGCGCCCGCCTCTGCATCCATTCCCAGGCGCCGGTCGCACGCAACATCTGCACATTGCCCGCCACAATGGCCGAAACGCGGCAATCAAGGCCAAGCGAGTGGAGCACCTGCGCCCCGCCGCGCTCGATGATCACGATCCGCCAGCCCAGGCCTTTCAGGGCATTGGCCAGCGTGAGCCCCACCATGCCGCCACCGACAATGATCAGATCGACACGTTCGGCTCCTTTCCAGGATTCAGGCACAAAAAACCTCCCGCTGGGCCTCTTCCTGGGCCAGTCCCGCCGCATGATCAATCAGCAGATCCCGCAGCAACGCCGTCCGCTGCAAGCCGCGCATGCCCAGGGAACGCAGCGCCCTTGCCCCGGGAAGACGCAAGCCGAAAAGATCGACCATGCCCTCGGTGAATGCCGCAACCGCGGCCACATCCAGCCGGCGCCCCTCGCTGTAGGCCTGCAGCACGATGGGCTGGCCGGGATCGCGGCGCCCGGCCGACGAATCGAGGGCCGCGCTCAGGCGCAACACGTCACGCAGCCCCAGGTTCATGCCCTGGCCTGCAACCGGATGGATCGTGTGCGCGGCGTTGCCGACAAGCGCAATGCGGGGCCTGGTGAAGCGTCTGGCAAGGGTCAGCTCGAGCGGATAACTGGCAAGTGGCGAGACTTCCCTGATGGCGCCGGTCCGCTCCAGGATGCTCGCATCCGTCGCCTGGGTCAGTGCGCCCATGAAGGCCTGCGGCTCCATGTGCAGCAGGCGTGTTGCTTCACGGGGCCGGACAGCCCAGACAATCGAGTACCGGCCGTCGGCCAGCGGCAGATAGGCCAGCGGCCCACTGTTGCGGAAGCATTCGAAGGCCGTCTGCTCATGATCATGCTCGCAACGGATGCTGGCGACCAGTCCAAACCGGTTGTAATCCCAGCCCCAAGGCGCGATGCCCGCAAGGCGGCGTATCTGGCTATGCGTGCCATCGGCGCCAATGAGCAGCCTTGCCTGCACATTGGCGACCGGCGCAGCCCCCGACAGCTCGACAACGACCTTCTCACTGTCGACATGCAGCCTGCGCACCATGGTCTCTTTCCACAGATGAACGCCGGATGCGGACAGCCGCTCATAACACGCCTGCAGCAGATGCGCCATGTCAACGACATGCCCGAGGGTATCCAGGCGCGTGCCCCGGCGCCTGAAACCATCGGCATCCAGATGCACAAGGGATGCCGTCTTGCATTCAGTGACCAGGATATGCCTGATCCGACCCGTGCCCTTTTGCGCCAGGGCCGGCCAGACGCCCAATCGCTCCAGCTCGATGCGGCTTCCCTCATTCAGGGCCACCACGCGCTCGGGATTGGTCGGCTCCAGACGGGGGCAGCCCCGTTCGATCAGGGCCACCTCATAGCCCAAGCGATCAAGGGCCAGGGCCTGGCAGGCGCCGATGGCGCCTGCGCCGACAATCACGATATCGACCGTCTGCGTTCCCGAACTCATGGTTTCGGAGTCTGGTCAACTGTTCTGACATTGCAAGCGGTCAAGGCGAAGCCTGCTTGACAGCAGGCAAGCGCCCCGCAAGGCTTCGTGCGGTTTTCAGCCCTGTCGCATCAGGCCGGGATGGTGAAATTGGTAGACACGCCAGACTCAAAATCTGGTGGCCGCAAGGCCGTGCCGGTTCGACTCCGGCTCCCGGTACCATGCTTCATTTCCCCAAGCCCGTGCGCCTGGCCTCCGGCAGGCGC
>WFNX01000003.1 GCA_015488375.1 Mariprofundaceae bacterium
GCGCTGAACGAACCGCCACAGCGCATCGCGGGCATTGCCCGATGCATGAATGGCATAGTGGATATTGGGGCGATCGAAGCTATGGATGAAGACGCGCGCCTGCTGCAGCGCCAGCTGTTCGATGATTTCCCGCCGCGTGCGGGCATCCGCCGTGGCCGTCAGTGCGATACGCGGCACATGCGGGAAGCGTTGATGCAGCAGGGAGAGCTGCTGGTATTCCTTGCGGAAGTCATGGCCCCATTGGGAGACGCAATGCGCTTCGTCGATGGCGAACAGCGCAATCCGGCAGGCGCTCAGGCATTGCAGCATGGCCTCGCCAAGCAGGCGCTCGGGCGCCATATACACCAGGTCCAGTTCGCCCTGGCGCAATGCCGCTTCGACGGCGCGCTGTTCATCGCGGCTCTGCGTGGAATTGAGAAAGGCGGCCCGAATGCCCAGTTGCCGCAGTGCATCCACCTGATCCTGCATCAGCGCAATCAGCGGCGAGACGACAATGCCCGTGCCCTCGCGCAGCAGGGCTGGAATCTGGTAACAGATTGATTTGCCACCGCCGGTGGGCATCAGCGTCATGACATCCTGGCCCTGCATCAGCGCATCGATGATCTCCGCCTGATGGTGGCGGAATGCATCGTAGCCGAAGACGGATCGCAGCATGTTGAGTGGCTGTTGCATGTGGCCATTCTCGCCTGTTCCGACCGGGCAGAGCAAGCGTGTGTAATGCTTCCTTTACTGCATTCGACTACATGCTGTCGGTAAGGAGGTGCAGAATGCGCAAAACGTTAATGATTATGATCGTGATGTTTGTCCTGGCAAGCCCGGTGATGGCTGGAGATTATGCTGTGGCAAGTGGTGAAAAATTCAGTCGTGGTTTGGCCAATACTACGACTGGCTGGGTGGAACTGCCCGTGAATATCGTACGTGAAAGTCGTCAGCATCATGTGGCGGCTGGCCTGACTTATGGTACGCTCAAGGGGGTGGCGCACAGTATTGGTCGTACGGCTGTCGGAGTTTTTGACCTGGTGACGTTCCCTGTTCCGAGCAATGCAATTGTCCATCCTGACTATGTTTGGTCGGATGGCAGCCACGAAACAAGATACGATTTGTAAAAACAGGGAAAACGGACCCATGTTCCGTTTTCCCTGTCAGGCTTAAGGTAAAAAGGGAATGCAGGCGCGTGAGGGGGGGGAGTGTGAGAGAGCAGCCTGCATTCCCCGGACGAAGGGGCTTATCGCTGTTTCCTTAACAGGATTTGAATGTTTGGTCAGCTGCTGTGGCGGATTCTTACAGTGCTGTGGCGCAGGCATGGGCGGAGGCCCAGGCCCACTGGAAGTTGAAGCCGCCCAGATGGCCTGTCACATCGACGACCTCGCCGATGAAGCAGAGGCCGGGCACGCGGCGGGCCTCCATGCTGGATGAGCAGAGTTCCCGGGTGTCAATGCCACCTAATGTGACCTCCGCCGTGCGATAGCCTTCGCTGCCGGAGGGCGTGAGGCGCCAGTCATGCAGCAGGGTGTCCATCCGTTGCCATTGCCGCTCGCTTATGGCGCTTAGCGGGGCATGGATGCGCAGTTCATCGCACAGCATGCGCGCCAGCCGTTTGGGCAGCAATTCCGCCAGGGCTGTGGCCGGCCTGGCCTGGGGGCGCTGTTGCCGCCAGCGATTCAGCCAGGGGTGGATATCGGTATCCGGCAACAGATCGATGCGGATCGTTTCGCTCGGTTGCCAGTAGGACGAGATTTGCAGGATTGCCGGGCCGGACAGGCCGCGATGGGTGAACAGCATGGCCTCGCGGAAATGCCGGTTGTTGCAGGATACGCGCACATCCAGCGAAATGCCGGCCAGAGCCCTGAGCCGCTCCTTTTCCTCGCCGGAAAATCTCAGGGGCACGAGTGCGGCGCGCGGGGGCACGATGTTCAGGCCGAATTGTTCGGCGACCTTCAGCCCGAAGGGGCTGGCTCCGATTTTCGGAATGGACAGCCCGCCGGTGGCAATCACCAGCCGTTCGGCGCAAAAGATTCCCCGCGAGGTATGGACGCGGAACAGTCCGTTTTTTTCGATGCGCCGGATCCCGGTCTGCATCTGCATGCGCACCCCGCCCCGGGCGCACTCGGCAAGCAGCATCGTAACGATATCCCGCGCCGAGCGGTCGCAGAACAATTGTCCGTGCTTGCGTTCATGCCAGGGGATGCGATGGCGTTGCAGCCAGGCGAGGAAATCCTCGGGCGTAAAGCGTGCCAGGGCTGATTTGCAGAAGTGCGGGTTTTGCGAGAGAAAATGTTCGGGGCCGGTGAAACGATTGGTGAAATTGCAGCGGCCGCCGCCGGAGATCAGGATTTTCTTGCCCGGCGCATCGGCATGGTCGAGGATGCATATGCGCCGGCCTCGCTGCCCGGCGATGGCTGCGCACATCAGGCCGGCCGCACCGGCGCCGATGATCAGCACATCGGCCGTGGGATGATCGGAAGCATTCATGCGCCGATTGTGTCTGTCGGTGGCAGTACGGCAAGAGGCTTCGTGTTATAATTACATAAAATAAGCATTTACTAATATATCAAATCCGCGTAGAGTGCGCCCAAAAGGTGAACAGGACGATGCCAGGGCGCAGTAAAACGAAGGGGCGCGGATCATTGAAAAAGAGACAGAAAGTGCATGATTTATATAAAGAGCTGGGCTGGATCATCGTGGTCAAGCTTATGGCGATCACCCTGATCTGGTGGCTGTTTTTCAGCACTGGCGCGCCCGTCGATCCCCGCCATATGTTTTGATCCTATAACACAGGAGGCTTTGGGATGATACCGGATACACTGGTTGATATTTCACGATTACAATTTGCGTTTACGGCACTGGTGCATTTTCTTTTTGTTCCGTTAACACTGGGGCTGTCACTGTTGCTGGTCGTGATGGAAAGCCTGTATGTGAAAACAGGCCGGCAGATCTATAAGGATATGACCCGGTTCTGGGGCAAGCTGTTTGCGATTAATTTTGCCATGGGCGTGGTGACCGGGCTGACCATGGAGTTTCAGTTCGGTACGAACTGGGCCTATTATTCACATTACGTCGGCGATATTTTCGGCGTGCCGCTGGCCATTGAAGGCATGATGGCGTTTTTTCTTGAATCGACCTTTATCGGCCTGTTTTTCTTCGGCTGGGACCGGTTAAGTCGCCGGAAACATTTGATGGTGACGGTGCTGGTGGCATTAGGCTCCAATTTATCCGCACTGTGGATTCTGATTGCCAATGGCTGGATGCAGCATCCCGTCGCGTCCTTTTTCAATCCGGAAACGATGCGCATGGAGCTGAGCGCTTTCTGGCCGCTGATTCTGAATCATGTGGCACAGATCAAGTTTCTGCATACCTTGTCTGCCGGTTATCTGACCGGTGCCGTGTTTGTGCTGGGTATCAGCAGCTGGTATCTGCTGAAAGGGCGTGATATCGAGTTTGCGCGCCGATCCTTCGTTGTTGCTGCCGCATGCGGCACGGTGGTGGCACTGGGTACCGTCATGCTGGGCGATGAGTCCGGCTATTATGTGGCTGAACATCAGCCCAGCAAGATGGCAGCCATCGAAGCGGAATGGCATACCGAGAAGGCGCCGGCTGCATTTACGCTGGTCGGCATGATCGATGATGAGAAGAAACAAACGGATTACGCGATTAAAATTCCGTATGCGCTGGGGCTGATTGCGACACGTTCGACCGATGGCGTGGTACCGGGCGTCCACAATCTGGTGGCAGAAAATGCGCAGAGGATTCGGGACGGACTCATCGCCTATGCATTATTGCCGGCCATGCGCGATCGCACAGCTACGGATATCGAGCGTGCCCGGTTTGAGGCGCATGTGGATAATCTCGGTTATGCCCTGTTGCTGAAGAAGTATACGGATGATCCGCAGCATGCCAGTGATAGCATGATCGCGCATGCGGCCGAAGACACGGTGCCGAAAGTGGCGCCGTTGTTCTGGACGTTTCGCGTCATGGTGCTGATCGGTTTCCTGCTGGTGTTGTTGCTGATGTATGCGCTGGTAACGGCTCGTCGCGGCTCGGCATGGAACAAGCGCTGGTTTCTCAGGCTGGCAGTCTGGGCCATTCCGTTGCCCTTTATTGGTGTGGAACTGGGCTGGTTTGTGGCCGAATATGGCCGGCAGCCATGGGCTATTTATGAGGTGCTGCCCACGGGTCTGGCCGTGTCCAGCCTGCATGTCGGTGATGTGCAGGCATCGTTGACGGCATTCGTGCTGATGTATGCGGCCCTGTTTGCGGTCGAACTGTTTCTGATGTTCAAATATGCCCGGCTTGGCCCCAGTGCCCTGCATACCGGTCGCTATCATTTCGAAGGAGGTCGTCGCGATGCCTGATTACGAAACCCTGCGCCTGATCTGGTGGATTCTGATTGCCGTGTTGCTGGTCGGATATGCGGTCATGGACGGATTTGATCTGGGGGTAGGCACGTTATTGCCGTTTGTTGCCCGCACTGATGCGGAACGTCGCGTATTAATCAATGCCATCGGACCGACTTGGGACGGCAACCAAGTGTGGCTGATTCTTGGCGCCGGTGCCGTGTTTGCTGCCTGGCCGGCGGTTTATGCTGCGGCCTTTTCGGGCATGTATGCCGCATTGCTGCTGGTGTTGTTTGCCCTGTTTTTAAGGCCGGTCGGTTTTGACTATCGCAGCAAGATCGATCATCCGCTGTGGCGCAGAATATGGGATTATGCGTTGTTCCTTGGCGGCATTGTGCCGGCCCTGGTCATGGGGATTGCATTTGGCAATTTTTTACAGGGCGTACCGTTCCATTTTGATGAGACCCTGCGCAGTTTCTATGAGGGTGGGCTGATGGACTTGCTTAATCCGTTTGCGTTATTGGCCGGTCTGGTCTCGGTTGCGATGCTTTCAATGCATGGCGCCAACTTCCTGTTGGTTAAAACCGAAGGTGTTGTGCAGCAGCGTGCCCTGCGCGCCTCACGCATTTCGGCCGTGCTGACGATTGTGCTTTTCGTATGTGCCGGGGCATGGATTATCAACGGCATCGAGGGGTTCAGGCTTCTTGGCAGCATCGATATGCAGGCCGCCTCATCGCCATTTGGCAAAACAGTGGTGCGCGAAGTCGGAGGCTGGATGCACAATTTCTATGAACATCCATGGATGTGGGCAGCACCTGCGGCGGGTATCGGCGGGTCACTGCTGGTGCTGCTGTTTGGTATGCGCAGGCCGGGCATGAGCTGGATTGCCAGTGCGTTTGCCGTGGCCGGGATTGCGACCACGGCGGGATTGGCTATGTTTCCGTTTGTCCTGCCGTCGAGCACCCATCCTTCGCAAAGCCTGTTGATGTGGGATGCGACGTCCAGCCCATTGACCTTGTGGCTGATGCTGCTGGCCGCCATCATCTTTATTCCATTGATTCTGATGTATACGGCCTGGGTGTTTCGTGTGTTGCGTGGCAAGGTGACGGTGGAACAGATTCAGCAGAATGATCATGCGGTGTACTAGGGAGGATCAGTGATGTGGTATATGGTATGGCTGATATTTGCAGCATTTACGGTGTATATCGGTATGCGCGTATCTTTGAACACGGATATTGAATAGGCCTGTTGCCGGTAACGCTCGGCAGGGAGTTTTATTTTTGGGTCCCTGTTCAGGGGGCACTGTCTACAAAATGTACAAAGAGGACTCTGCATTACTGCTGGTCTAATAACCTGTGGATTTCGACGCTGATCCCTTCAGCTGTAAACGGCTTATCCAGCACCACTGAAAAATCATCGTTTAACTGATGTGCTCGTCCGTGAGAATCGTAACCTGTCATAAAAATGATCGGTATGGAGTTATTCATTTTTCTTATCACCAGAGCCATATCGAAGCCATCCATTTTCGGCATCACTATGTCGGTCAGGATAAGGTCGATCTCATTCATATGTGTCTTGAATTGTTCAATGGCTGCCTTGCCATTATTTGCCTCCAGCGTTTTATAACCCAGGGACTGAAGTATCTCCACGGCAGTCTCTCTAACATGATCGCTATCATCCACGACCAATATTGTTTGCCTGTGAGATGCTGGAACCTCCTTGGGTCGGTCTGTTTCCGAGGTTGCGCCATTTTCATCTACCGGCAAGCATATTGTAAATGTTGACCCTTTATTCCGCTGGCTCTCGATGTTTATGGTGCCGCCGTGCTCATGGATCGTTCCCAGAGCCGTTGAAAGGCCTAGGCCAGTGCCCTTTCCTTGTTCTTTGGTCGTAAAAAACGGATCAAAAATTTTGCTTATTTCTGTTTCGCCAATTCCGGACCCGGTATCAGAAATTTTGGTCTGAAATACTCTTCGACAGGTATTATTGCATTGGTTTGAAAACTCGCACTTGCTCCTTTCAATGACCCGCATTTTAATTGAGATCGATTTCACCGGAGCATCAGCGACTGCATCTCGTGCATTGTTAAGCATGTTAATAATCGCCTGCTTGAGATGGGCTGCATCACCATAGATGATTTCGGCTGTATCTTCGGCATCCAACGTTACCTCAACATTTTCCGGGATACCAATGCGCGCAGTCTGGACTGCATCCTTCAGCATGGGCGCAAAAGGAATATGCTGTTTATCCTGTTCAGTTTCACGGGCAAAGGTCAACAACTGTTTAACCAGTTCTGCAGCATCTTTTGAAAGAGTCTGGATATCATGAAGCTGTTTTTTGACGCGTTCCCAATTATTACTCTTATAGCCGAGATAGGCCTTGCCGGATATTGCCGCAAGCATATTGTTAAAATTGTGTGCAACGCCACCAACAAGTGTTCCTATTGCTTCAAGTTTTTGCGACTGCATTAAAGCATGTTCGATGGCTTTTTTTTCTGTAAGGTCAGAAAATATACCTACATAAAAACGAACGTTTCCATCTTTGCCTTTGATTGCACGAATATTCAGGGCTTCCGGATAAATCTCACCGCTTTTTCGTTTGTTCCATAGTTCTCCTTGCCACTCTCCCGTAGCGATGAGCTTTCGCCACATTTTCTCATAGAATGCCGAATCATGTATGCCGGAAGACAGGACGCTGGGGTTCTTCCCAATGACTTCTTCGCTGGTGTAACCGGTTACTTGTGTGAACGATTTGTTTACATAAAGGATGTTGCCATTGGCATTGGTAATGATGGCACTATCGCCGGCGCCCTGCAATGCCTCGGCAAGCATGGCCAGTTTGTCCTGTTGCTGTTTGAAAACATTTACGATTGGCAAATAAACCCAGCGATAAAGCGGGTACGAGGACAATAGCACCAACAACAGGCCATCAGCGAGTGCTTTCCATGGATTGCCAAGAAAGCTGCCCAAGCCTGTTTCGTCAAACAGTATCATAATCGCAAGCTCTGATAAAAGAATAATGCCTGTCAGGCGGATGATACAAACTTTGTAGTTGATCTGTTGGTTCATTTGCCTGTTTATCGCTGAAAATCCTTTGGACATAAGGGGTGACTCATTAATATTGCTTGCAGGTCAGTTTATTCCGATTCTGCCAGTCATGGCTTGGGCAGTCGTTGATTCGGGCCCCTGTGCGAAAGCTGAAGGGCCCCAGCTTCAGGGGGGCTCTGGCCATCGGGATGCCTCTCATTCAGCAATCACATCGGTCCGGCCTGCCGCTTCCTGCCCGGACGGATGCGACATAACAATGCGGACATCCACGCCCAGCAGGTTCAGGCATTCGATCATTTTGATTTCGCTGATGCCATGGTAATTGCCGCGCAGCAGGTTGGAGACTTTCGGTTGTGAAATGCTGAGGATTTCGGCGGCCTGCTGTTGGGTCAGCCGGCGCTGCCGAATGATTTCTCCGATTTTTTCTGCCAGACCTGCCTTGACATGGCTAAGATCAACAATGGTTCCTGCAGTTTTCGTCATGGTCGTTCTCCTTTCGAGGCATCCCGGATCAATCACCTATCCCTGCTACTATTATAGCACATTGTAGGAATAAGCGGGGAAGGCTGATTTATGTCAGGGCGCTGCTGTTGATTGCAGGATGGCTTCTGCCGCTTTCAGGCCATCAACGGCCGCACTGACGATGCCGCCGGCATAGCCTGCACCTTCACCGACCGGGTACAACCCGGCCAGTGACGGGCTTTGCATGTGTTCGTTGCGCACGATGCGTACGGGTGAACTGGTGCGGGTTTCGCTGCCCAGCAGATTGGCTTCCGCGCTGATATAACCGCGCATTTTATGATCGAAGGCGGTAAGCCCTGCGGCCAGGGGACGACTCAGCCAGGACGGAAAGATTTCATGCAGATCGGCGGCAACGGCCATGGGCTTGAAACGGGTGGGGGCAAGCATGCCGCTGGCACGGTGATGAACGAAATCGGTGATGCGCATGGCCGGTGCGGCGTAACGGTTCCCTGCGGCACGATAGGTGGCCTGCTCCAGTTCCCGCTGGAATGTCACGCCGATCAGGGGATGGGCGGACAGTCCATGGCGTTGCAGGTCAGCAGGATCGACCTGCACGACAATACCGGAATTGGCCCAGGCTCCGCCCCGTTTGGCATTGCTCATGCCGTTGACGGCCATGGCCCTGGGTTCGGTCGGGGAGGGGACAATCAGTCCGCCCGGACACATACAGAAGGAATACACGCCGCGCCTGCCCAGCAGCGGATCAGGTTCCTGATGTGTCAGCCGGTATTCGGCTGCACCCAATGCGGGATGAGCGGCGAAACGTCCGTACTGGATTTGATTGATCAATATCTGCGGATGTTCGGCGCGTACGCCGACGGCAAAGGGTTTGGCCTGCATGACAATGCCGAGTCGGTGCAGGTAGGCAAAGGTATCGCGTGCCGAATGGCCGGTGGCCAGGATGACGCGTTCGGCATGGATTTCCTCGCCCGTGGCCGTGCGAATGCCGGTGACCTGCTGTTGATGCGTCAACAACGCATCGACACGGGTATTGAAGCGGTAATCCACGCCCAGTGTCTGCAGATGGTCGCGCATACGGCGCACGATGCGCACCAGTTTGTCTGTGCCCAGGTGTGGATGGGCATCGACAAGAATATCCTGATGCGCACCGAAGCGGACAAAGGTATGCAGGACATGGCGCAGGAACGGATGCTTGATGCGGGTATATAATTTGCCGTCGGTATAGGTTCCGGCACCGCCCTCGCCGAAGCAGATATTGCTTTCAGGGTTCAGTTCACCGCGTGAACGCAGACGGCCGATATCGCGCATGCGTTGTTCGACCGGCTTGCCGCGTTCGAGCAGGGTCACGCGCTGACCTGCTTCGGCCAGCGCCAGCGCGGCAAACAGGCCTGCCGGACCTGCGCCGACGATAATGGTATGAGAGCATTGCGCCACGCGTTGCTGAAAGACAGGGGGGATCCTGGCTTCAAGTGCTGAATGCTGAATTTCCTTTATGCCGGCCGGCAGTGATGGCAGTGGCGAGATCAGCTCGACTTCGTAATGACAGACCCAATGGATATGCTGTTTTTTGCGTGCATCAATCGTGCGGCGTACGCAACGGTATTCACGCAGCTGCGTGGCAGGACAGCGCAGCAGGGCAAGCAGATGGCGGCGGATAGTGCGATCATCATCGTCCAGGCCGATGCGGACGTTGCTGATGCGGTAGCGCATGCCTGTCGGGGATGGGTTCAGGCGGCGGCCAGATGACCGTGACTGGTATGACTGATGCGATTGTTGTCATCAACATAGACCAGCATCGGTCTGAAATGTTCGGCTTCGGCTGCATCCATCCCGGCATAGGTGCACAGAATCAGCAAATCGCCCGGCGCGGCCTTATGGGCTGCGGCGCCATTGACGCCGATCGTGCCGGAACCGCGCGGAGCAGCGATGGCATAGGTAGTGAAGCGTTCGCCATTGTTAACATTGTAAATGTGCAGTTGTTCGAACGGCAGAATATTGGCTGCTTCCATCAGCGAGAGGTCGATGGCGCAGGAGCCTTCATAATCCAGTTCGGCATGGGTGACCGTGGCACGATGAATTTTTGCTTTCAGCATGGTCAGTTTCACAATTAGGCCTCCATTCAGTCGAGCGGCATATTATCAATCAGACGCGCCTTGCCAATGCGCGCGGCAAGGAATGCGCGTGCGGGCTGGTCGTGCTGCAGCCTGTGCAGTGCCTGCAGGGTATCGGCATGGCGAATCTCCAGGTATTCCGCTTCGATGCCCGCTTCATGCAGGATGGCATGGCCTGTTGCCAGCAGGGTGGCGCAATCATGGATGCCATCGCCGGCCTGTCGGGCCATGGCCTTAAGGGCCTGCGACAGGGTGGCGGCGCGGCGGCGGTCGGCAGCATCGAGATAACGGTTGCGGCTGCTCATGGCCAGCCCGTCGCATTCGCGCACTGTAGGTACGCCGATAATTTGCACGGGTAGGTGAAGGTCGCGAACCATGCGTCGGATGATAGCGAGCTGTTGCCAGTCCTTTTCGCCGAACACGGCAATATCCGGCTGCACGATATTGAACAGGATGTTGACGACCGTGGCCACGCCATCGAAATGGCCGGGGCGGGATGCGCCGCAGAGCACATCGGCCAGTTGTTGCACATGCAGGCTGACCAGCGGCCCGGCATCGGCATACAATGTGGGGGGATGAAAGATCATATCGACGCCGGCCTGCACACAACGCTTTGCATCGGCTTCCGGCGTGCGCGGATAACGGTCCAGGTCTTCATTGGCGCCGAATTGCAGTGGATTGACATAGATGCTGACGACGACGAAATCCGCCATTTTCCGCGCCGTTTCGATCAGATGCATATGGCCATCGTGCAGGCACCCCATGGTTGGCACCAGCGCAATCGATTGCGATTTGCGCCGCTTGGCCAGTTGCCGGCAGAGATCGGCCGGGTTATGAATGATCTTCATTCAGGGTTCCGGAAAACGCCGGCCGCGTACATCATCGGCCCAGCGCCGGATGGTATCGATGATTGTTTCGCGCAGGTTCGCATAGGCCGGTGCAAACGGCGGATTATCCCCGGAGATACCGAGAAGATCATGCCAGACCAGCACCTGTGCATCACAATCCGGGCCGGCGCCGATACCGACCGTGGGAATGGAAACCGTCGATGTGATGGCCGCTGCCAGGTCGGCCGGGATATTTTCCAGCACCAGCGCAACGGCCCCGGCCCCGGTTACGGCCTGCGCATCGCGCAGCAGTTGTTCATATTCGTGCTGCGTTTTTCCCCGTTTGCCGTAGCTGCCGAACTTCTTGACTGATTGCGGTGTCAGGCCGATATGTGCAACGACGGCAATGCCGCGGTCGGCCAGAAAGCGGATCGTGTCGGCCATGGGTTCGCCGCCTTCAATCTTGACGGCATCACAGCCGGTTTGTTGCAGCACCTGTACGGAAGTGTCAAAGGCCTGTGCCGGCGAGCGCTGATAACTGCCGAAGGGAAGGTCACAGACGACCCAGGCACGGGTACGACCGCGTACCACGGCACGGGTGTGATGGATCATATGTTCGAGGGTGACCGGCAGGGTGGAATCGAGGCCCAGCACGACCATGCCGAGCGAGTCACCGACGAGTAACACATCGGCGCCGGCTGCTTCGGCAAGCCGGGCGGAAACGGCATCATAGGCCGTCAGCCATACGCTTTTCTGGCCTTGCTGCCTGGCGCGCAACAGCGTCGCTGCAGTGACCGGTTTATGCTTGTTCATCATCACCTTTCCGCTTCGGCCCCTTGCGGGTACCGTCTTTAAGGACAGGCGAAGCATAGCGATGGTGGCGGCGGATTGTCCAATTGTCGTGCCGGTGTTTGCTTTCGGCGGCAGAATCAGCAGCATCGCGGGCTGAATTTTCATAACGATTCTGGAGAGGTTGCCGGTGTCCGATCAGTATGATGCACAGCAAATCGAGGCCAAATGGCAGGGCCGATGGGCCGAACTGAATGTGGATGCGGCCAGCGACGATCCGGCGGATACGCGCCAGCGCTATTACTGCCTGGTCATGTTTCCCTATCCGTCCGGCAACCTGCATATGGGGCATGTGCGCAACTACTGCCTGGGCGATGCCGTAGCGCGTTACAAGCGCATGCAGGGCTATAATGTGCTGCATCCGATCGGCTGGGATGCGTTTGGTTTGCCGGCGGAGAATGCGGCGATCAAGCATGGCCGCCCGCCTGCGGAATGGACCTATGCCAATATCGAGCAGATGCGTGCGCAGCTGAAGCGGCTGGGCCTGTCCTATGACTGGTCGCGCGAGATTGCCACCTGCCATCCCGATTATTATCGCTGGGAACAATGGCTGTTTACCCGGTTAATGGAGAAGGGGCTGGCCTATCAGGCCGATGCCGAGGTGAACTGGTGCGAGCCCTGCCATACGGTGCTGGCCAATGAACAGGTGGTCGATGGTCAGTGCTGGCGCTGCGATACGCCGGTCATACGCAAGAACCTGAAGCAATGGTTTATTCGCATCACGGCCTATGCCGAGGAATTGCTCAGCGACCTCGATCAGCTTGACGGCTGGCCCGAGAAGGTGGTCGGCATGCAGCGCAACTGGATCGGCAAGTCCACGGGGGCCGAGGTTTCCTTTGCGCTGGACGGTTCCGACGAGGCGCTGGAGATTTTTACCACCCGCCCGGACACGCTGATGGGCGTAACCTATCTGGCCGTGGCGGCAGGCCATCCGCTGGCCGTGCAGGCGGCGGCGAACAATGCCGAACTGGCCGCCTTCCTTGACGAATGCAGCACGGTATCGACGCGGGAAGCGGATATCGAGACGATGGAAAAGAAGGGCATGCCGCTCGGGGTTGATGCGATTCATCCGGTTACCGGCGAGCGGATTCCGGTCTGGGTGGCCAATTTCGTGCTCATGGGCTACGGCACGGGCGCGGTGATGAGCGTACCGGCACATGATGAACGCGATTTCGCCTTTGCGCGGAAATATGGTCTGCCGGTGAAGCAGGTGGTTCGCCCGCAGCAGGGGGCATGGGATATCGATCAGGCGGCGTTTACCGACCCGGGCGTGCTGGTCGATTCCGGCATGTTCGACGGCCTCAGCTCGCAGGAGGGCGGTGAAGCCATCACGGCCTGGCTGAGCGAGCATGGCAGGGGCAAGGCCCGCGTGCAGTATCGTCTGCGCGACTGGCTGGTTTCAAGGCAGCGTTATTGGGGCGCGCCGATTCCGGTGATCCATTGCCCGGACTGCGGCGCCGTGCCGGTGCCGGAAGAGCAGTTGCCGGTCGTGCTGCCGACCGATCTGCGGCCGACCGGCGGCGCCTCGCCGCTGAACGATTGCGATGCCTTCCGCCATACCTCATGCCCGCGTTGCGGTGGCGATGCCGAGCGCGAACTGGATACCTTCGATACGTTCATGGAATCGTCCTGGTATATGGATCGCTATACGAGCCCGCGCGATGCAACGGCAATGGTGGATGCCGAGGCCATGGCCCGCTGGGTGCCGGTGGATCAGTATATCGGCGGCGTGGAGCATGCCGTGCTGCATCTGCTCTATGCCCGCTTCTACCATAAGCTGATGCGCGATGTCGGCCTGTTCACGCGCGAGCAGGGCGGCGATGAACCGTTCCGCAATCTTCTGACGCAGGGCATGGTGCTGAAAGACGGGGCGAAGATGAGCAAGTCCAAGGGTAATACCGTCGATCCCAATGCCATTATCCGGCGTCATGGGGCGGATACCGCGCGCCTGTTTACACTGTTTGCGGCGCCGCCGGAGAAGGATCTGGAATGGAACGATGCCGGTGTGGAAGGCGCCCATCGCTTTCTCAAGCGTGTCTGGCGTCTGTATGACAAGCTTGAGGCGCAGCATGAGGGTGCTGCGGATGCCGCGACAGTGCGGGCGCTGCGTTTTGCCATTCATGCGACGATTCAGAAGGTGACCCATGCCTTTGAGCATGGCTTTGCCTTCAATGTGGCCATTGCCAGCCTGATGGAGCTCAGCAATGCCTTGCAGGATTTCACGCCGGCCGGCGCGCAGGCACGTGCCGCGTACCGTGAGGGGCTGGAGGCGCTGGTGACGATGCTGGCGCCGTTTGTGCCGCATTTCGCCTGCGAAATGGGCGAGTTGCTGGGCTTTGAGAGCATGGCCGTGCTGCGCGCCTGGCCGGAGGTCGATGAACAGGCGCTGGTGCAGGACGAGATTACGCTGGTGGTCCAGGTTCAGGGCAAGAAGCGCGGTGAGATCAGCGTGCCGAAGGACGTGAGCGAGGAGCAGGCGCTGGCCGCAGCCCGGGCCAATGCCGGCATTGCCAAATGGCTGGAGGGCATGCAGATCGTCAAGGTGATTCTGGTGCCCGGACGCCTGCTGAACCTTGTGGTGAGGCCGGCATAATGCGCCGCATCATAGCATTATTGCTGCTTCTGTTGCTGGCCGGTTGCGGCTATCACCTGGTTGGTCAGGGGCAGCATGGCGTGTTAACGGGAAGCCGGACGGTGGCTTTGGTGACGTACAGTGTGTCGCC
>WFNX01000004.1 GCA_015488375.1 Mariprofundaceae bacterium
CCGATATTTTCCAGCAGCGTGGCAAAAGGAAGCAGTGCCAGATGCCGGTCCTGCGCACAGGCGCCGGTTACCTCGGCCAGTGAGCCCGCCACCTGCTCCATCGCATCCAGGGACAAGCATACCCCTTTGGGATCGCCCGTCGAGCCGGAAGTAAATGTGACCTTGGCGCAGCCGTCCGGCAGAGCGACATGCCCGTCGGTTTGCAGGGTAATTCGCTGCAGTGCGCCGTATGACAGTTCAGCAGCCGATGCATGCGGCAACCCCGATGCCTCCAGCAGAGAAATGAGTTGTTCACGGCGATCGCTCAGACACGTATCCACGCCAGCCGTTGTCAGCAAATGAACAATCTGTGCCGGTGAAAAGAAATGCGGAACAGGAATAAGCGGAACAGATGCCTGCATACAGGCCAGATCAGCCACGATCCATGCTGCGGAATTATCGGCAAGAACCGCTGCCGCAGCCGTGCCGGCCTGCCGCAATTCGGCAGATAATGCCTCAACATCATGCCACAATTGTCGCCAGGATATGGTTCCCTGTGCATCACGGATGGCAATGGCATCAGGCTGCGCAAGCGCATGCCGCTGCACGGCCGCCAGCACGCGACTCATGCCTTGCCTCCTTCCCGTAAACGTCGTTGCTGCTGCCCCTCGACAACGGCCGCTGCCCAGACATCGCGTAACATAGCCCATAATTCCTGCAGGCTGTCATAGCCGAAATGGATATCACCGAAACAAATAACCGGCTGACCGGCGTAATAACTGCCCCAGCGCTGCCGTTCCTCGTCACTTAAGCGGCGCTCATCGACTTCCTGCAACTCCTTGGGCATCAGGCCCAGTTTGCGAAAGGCATTACGCAGTTTGACCACACCGGTAAATACCACCCAGTCGTAACCGGCTTCGCGCAGATAGGCCGTGGCGGCAATGATTGCCATGCGTGCATCACCGGGATTCGCCTCGGCCAGATTGCCCACCTCAACAATAGACCTGCGCTCAATCGGACGCCCCAGATAACGCGACAGGGCAACTTCAATCGGTTCATCCATATAGATTTCAAGGAACAGCCGGTGATGCTCCGCGTCGCGATAACCGGCCACGGCACTTAAATGCCCGTTGCGATCCCGCACCTCGATCAGATGCGGCATGAAGGTATCGATATCAGCACCATAACTGCGCCGAAAAACCTCGCGAACAAACCGTTCACATTCCCCCCGTGCGGGATCACCTGAATGCAGGACTCGGATCATAAAACAAGCTCCCTGAATGCGGACCAGAAAACGTCGTGCAGGCTACTGCCATGCGTCGGTACTGTCACCGACAAAAACCACCGCCGTTAATCAGACTCGGGAACCCTGTACTGGCGTTCACGAAACAGACGAAGGCATGCCCTGACGACATCTGCATCATAATGTGAGCCGCATCCGCGCTCGATTTCCTGCAGGGCCGGCTCCACCCCCAACCCCGGTCGATAAGGGCGGTTACTGCTCATCGCCTCCACCACATCCGCCACCGCCACAATGCGTGCTTCCAGGCAAATCTCCTCACCTTTCAGACCCTGGGGATAGCCGCTGCCATCCATGCGTTCGTGATGCTGATGGGCGATTTCGGCAATCGGCCAGGGAAAGCGAACCTTCCGGAAAATCTCATAGCCGATGGCCGGATGCTCCTTGATGATTCCATATTCAATATCGCTCAGGCGCGAAGGCTTGCAAAGAATCTCCGAGGGAATCGATATCTTGCCAATATCGTGAATTTCCGCTCCCAGAAAAATGCCTTCAATACGGGCCTGTTCAAGTTCGAGTTCCTCGGCAATGGCCCGCGCAATCAGGGCCACGCGCCGTTCATGCCCGGCCGTATATGGGTCGCGTACCTCCAGTGCCGTGCCTACAGCGCCCAGGGCTCCCTGCAGGGCTGTCTGCAGCTCTTCTGCCGCACGCATAATTTTACGCTCCGCCTCCTGAATGCGCCGTTTATTGCGTACCTCGGAAATCAGATGCGAAACATCTTCGGCGGCTTCATGCAGCAGGGCAACTTCCTCTTCATGAAAAAAATCATCCTCGGCAGCAAACACGTTCAGCGCCCCCAGCGCCCTGCCCTCCACATAAAACGGAAAGGCGGCCGCTGAACAGGCTCCCTGCTGCTGCATTAAACGACGCAACGGAGCCGTACAGTTTTCCCGGCATTGCGACTGACAGCGCACCATGCGTTTCTGCTGCAAGGCCTCAATGCTCATCGCGCACTGTGTCGATTGCTTCAGCCCCTGCTGCAGCGCCTGCAGACATTCCCCGGTTTCAGCGGCACAGGCCGTTATCTCCATATCTTTCCCGTCACCGATCCAGGCAACCCAGGCCGCCTGAAAGCCCCCCTGCCTGACCGCGGCATCGCAAACTGTTTGCATGGCCTTGCGCTCATCCTGCGCATCCCAAAGCCCCTGATTAATCGCGCTGATAAATTTCAGCAGTCGATTCAGACGTGTAATCTGATACATGGCCTGCTGCTGCCGTTGCGCATAATAATCGGCAATCGCACCGATAAGCAGCAACAGGATGATAACCGTGACACGCATCCAGAATTCATTGCTGTCATGTTCGGAAAGCAGGGTCTGGCCCAGCGAAAACTCCGGCGTATAGATATACGCATGCAGTATCGATTCCACCAGCCAGTAAATACCGGCCAAAAGCACACTCAATAATAGTAAACGATGACGCCAAAGCGATGCTGGCAAAGGCGACGCCATCAATTAAGGCTCCTGATCCCAGGCATGGAAGCGGTTCCCCCGGATCATGGCCAGCGTTGCATCCACAACATCAGGACAATAGCGACTGCCCCGCCCCGCTTCGATTTCCTGCATGGCCTCTTCCATCGTTTTTGCCGGCCGCCACGGGCGGTGATGGGTCATGGCCTCGACCACATCCGCCACGGCCACGACACGCGCAGCAAGACATATCTCCTTGCCCTTAAGGCCGCGCGGATAGCCCGTGCCGTCCCAGCGCTCATGATGCTGATAGCAGACATCGGCTACCGGCCAGGGAAAGTCGATATCCTTGAGAATATTGTAGCCGACTTCGGCATGCGTCTGCACCAGCCGATATTCCACGTCCGACAGGGCCGACGGCTTGTTCAGGATTTCTGCGGGCAGGTGCAGCTTACCCAGATCATGAACGGCGCCACTGAGACGAATGCCATCCACCACTTCCGCATCCAGTCCCATTTCCTGCCCGATACAGCGAGCCAGTTGAGATACGCGCACCTGATGCATTTCATTGTAGGCATCGCGCGCGCCCACGGCACGGGAAATCGCTACCAGCACGGCGATCAGCACATGGCGCATTCGCTGTTCGTAGGCGGCCACCATATCCCTTTCCTGCTCCAGTTCATGAATCTTGTGATAGAGCTTGTGCTCAACAACCCGGTCATGCATCCGGAGCAACTCCCTGTCTTCCAGCAATGGCTTTTGCGGCACCTCCAGGCGCTGCTGTCGATAATCCGCCAGCACCTGCCGCAATTCTTCCAGCAGGACCTCCGGCGGCGCCGGCTTGACAATAAAGCGGGAGGCGCCCACGGCCTGTGCCAGCCGTCGGTCCTCCTCATCCACATACGTTGCCGTATAAAATACAAAGGGGATACGGTGCAATGAGGGATGTTCCTTGATGCGGCGGCAAAACTCGAAACCATCCATTTCCGGCATCAGGATATCGGACAAAATAATATCCGGAGCCTGCCGCTCCGCCATTGCCATAGCCTCAACCCCGTTACCGGCGGTCATAACGTCATAGCCATCCTGCTGCAATAACGCCGCCAGCATCTCTCTGACCTGTGCATAATCATCCGCCAGCAGGATTCTGGTTGTCGCCATATTGCTCCCCTTTACCATAATCATGGTACCATACCTTCATCATCATCCGGCAAATAAAAAACGACCCTGCACATATATTCTGCAAAGGCCACAAAAAATCAAAGGGTTAAAATATCATCCGGCATGGATTAGAACCCCAGAGCTTCAAACACCCCCAGCGAACTGCTCATCAGCACTCCGGCAAAGAAAATCGAAACCACATAGGGAAAGGTCAGTAATGGTGCGAACTGACGAAACAACCCGATGCCCGCCGGCACGGCAAAAGCCACCATCATATCGTCATCCATTATAATACCCATCGCAGTCAGGGCGATGCAGCTGAGCGTCAGCAATGCATCCAGCAAACGGCTGTTGTAAATAAATCCCATGTTTTTTTCGACACTGCTCATGGCTGGCTGTTTCACATGTTGCATCGCAGAACTCCTTACACGCCCTTCTGTTTTTTATAGAGCAGCAAACGGCAAATGTCAAAAACATCAACCCTCGGGGAAACTGAAGGCATGTTCCCGGAAAAGGATCAGACAGGCATCCACCGCATCCGCATCATAATGCGTACCGCGCCCGCGCTCGATTTCCGCCAGCGCCCGTTCACTGCCAAGACCAGGGCGATACGGACGGTGTGTACTCATGGCCTCGACAACATCGGCAACCGCAACAATGCGCGCTTCCAGGCAAATCGCATCGCCCTTCAGACCCTGCGGGTAGCCGCTGCCATCAAGGCGCTCGTGATGCTGGTATGCAATTTCGGCCACCGGCCAGGGGAAATCGATATCCTTCAGAATCTCATAACCGATCCGGGCATGCTCCTTAATCAGTTCATACTCCAGTTCTGTCAGCCGTGTGGGTTTGCTGAGAATCTCGGAAGCCAGATGAATCTTGCCGATATCGTGGATCTTGCCGCCCAGATAAATGCCCTCGATCGTCTGCTCATCCAGCCCCATCTGCCGGGCGATTGCCGAGGCCAGCTCAGCCACGTGTTGCTGATGACCTGCCGTATACGGATCGCGCGCCTCGACAGCCGCGGCAATGGCCTTGATGGTACCTTCCAGGCTTTGTTGCAAACGTTCAGCCACGCGTACCCGCTCAGTAACGTCACGCATAAAATGAACGCTGTAAAGATAATTGCCGCCACCATTGCACACCCCATAGACATTGGACATATACACCCTGCCATCCGCGGTGCGAATTTCCTCCTCGCAGCAAGGACGCTCCACGACAATACTGCTGCCGAAAGGCCCGTCCATCAGTGGAAAAACCGTCCAGTAAGGCTGCCCGATAATCGACTGCATTTCCCGCCCGGCCTGCTCGACATAGGCCCGGTTGACACGCATCAGCCGACCCGCTTCATCATGCAAAAAAATGGGATCAGTCACGGCATCAAAGGTATGTTCCCATTCATTTTTGGCCTGTTCAATCTTCAGTTGCGAAGCATGCAGCGCATCCAGCGCCTGTTGCAGGCTTGCCCGGGCAGCTTCCGCCTCCGCCACACGCTGCTGCAAAGCCATCTCAATCGTCTTCCTATCGCTGAGATCGCGAATGAAGGCGGCAAACACCACGCCGCCTTCCTGCGGCACCTCGGTAATCGTTAATTCAATCGGAAACTCCCGACCATCCGCGCGCATGGCCCTCGTTTCCACGTGCTGATTCAGCCAGGCTCCGGCGCCTCGCGATAACCCCTGCCGATGCTTTTCCCTCAATGCAGGCGGAATAATCAGGGCGGACAACTCTCTGCCCAGCACTTCCTCGCGCCGGTAGCCCAGCATCTTTTCGGCGGCGGCATTGAATTCAATCACCCTGCCCTGCCGGTCAATGCTGATAATGCATTCCATGGCCGCATTCAGAATCCCTTCAATCAGGGCCTCCTTGCTTTGCAGGGTCGCCCTGGTCTTTCTGAGCAGCTTCAGAGCCTCGGTATAGCGCTGATAGGTTCGTTCGCTCTGCCGCAACATCTCGTGCAGGCGCTGATTTTCATGCTCCAGTTGTTGCAGGCGAAGCTGTACCAGCGAATCAACAGGCTTATTCATCGGATAAATCCGGATAAATCAGGTCGGTTCCGCAAGGAAGCTCCGCCAGCCACTGCAGAGCCTGCGCAACCATATGTCTGCCGATCAACTGACCGTGCTGAGGCAAAAGCATGTCGATCTGCAAGCCTTCCAGCCGCCGCACAAAACCGCGCGTGGCAACAGAGGAAGCCATATATTCAACATGGAACAAACGCATATTGCCCGCCAGTTCATCAAAATCCCCGGCCCATAAACGTTTGCCCACATCCAGCGATGCCAGAACATCACCGGTAAACAATGCCTTTGCCGCTGTGTCATAACTGGCAAACGCACCCGGGAAATGAAGAAATGGTGCCGGCACAAAGCGGATCGCGGCCCCTGACGGCAGGGTAAAAACAGGCTGCTGCTCGGTATCGACATACGTATAACCTTCAATGCCATAATGCGGCAACAGCACCTGGGTTCGCGGTGAGGTATGTACGCGGATATCAGGATTAAGCACCAGCCAGTCGGGCAGCGATGCCGCTACATCCGGATCCTGATGACAGACAATCACATCCGTGACCTGCTGCGGCGGAAGAATCTGCGCCACACGTTCTTTCAGGCGGGAAAAACAGGCCCGGTTGCCAGGGTCAACAAGCACGGCGCAATCGCCGTCACATATCAGATAGCTGTTCGTGCGAAAAGCCGTCGGTTCACTCAGCCCAAGCCAGTAGATGCAATGCCCTGTATCCTGATAAAGCACTGTCGGCGTCTGATCGGCATGATCGATCTCAATAAGGTAAGCACTCTCCATTTAACCACCTGCCAGCACCTGCCAGCACCTGCCAGCACGCGTGCAAAACCCGTATTGCAAACTCTGCCAGTCTCACACGACAGTATTAGTATATATCTATATGCAAATAACGCAAGCCCCCATCGGTCACAATGTGCGCCTGTGCATCATCCTGACGGAGACAAAATGAATTCCCTTATCGAATAGCGTTCCCTGGCCCGAATTTCCCTGCACACGGCCTTGTCCTGTCTGCCGCCATACACCGTATCCGCCAGCCAGCGGCGCTCGGCATCGGCATCTTCTTCCGGCACGGCCCGACTCCACACGCCCTTTTTCGATTTGCCGAACTCATCGGCATAACGGCAATCGGGCAGCCAGCGATATCCCCGCTCACGCAATTCATCCTTTTTATCAAACGGTGCCCCCACGGCAAAAAAGCGGCAACGCGTTTGCCGGGCATGACTCAGCAACTCAGCCATGGCCGCCCTGCCGGAAGAAGGCAGGGCGCAACTCAGTACATGCAATGTGGCCTGAGCATCATTGACGGCACGGTGACCCTCAAAGAAAAAGCCCAGACGATAGGCGATATAATCCAGCTTGAGGCTGGAAACCTCCTCATCTTCCCAGGGAATGTCTTGCTGCGTACAGGCCCAGTTAAGCCGGCTGGCCACAGGCAACCGACGTTCAAGCATCTGCCGGTCGAAGGCGGCATTATGTGCAATAACCAGATCCGCTTTGGCCAGCCAGTGGCCGATTTCCGTATCATCCAGCCGTTGTCCCTGTAACATCTCGTCCGTAATGCCGGTGATCCTGCGCACCACATCCGTTAATGGTCTGCCCGGATCCTCGAAACCCTCGTACTGATGCAGGATGCGGTAGATTTTTCCACTCGCCGCATCGTATTCAAAGGCAACGAAACCCAGCTCAATGATCACATCACGGACGGTATCCAGCCCGGTCGCCTCCACATCCAGCACAATACCGAGACGCGCCGTGGCCGGAGCACCGGCATGATAGGCATCCGGCAACTGCAGGCGCCGAATCACACGGTATTGATCCGATCGTTCAAGATGGGCAATGGCCTCATGATCAAGCATGGTTCACTCCGTCGTCTGGATGCAACAAGCCTGCCTCTGATGAAATAAAAATAAACCGAAGGATCACGATATGCGCAACATGCGCGGAATAAAAGCCGGCACCCGGCGCATATAATCGGCATAATCCGGGTGATCCTGCAGCATGCGTTGCTCTTCGAGTTTCGAGCCGATCACAAAATACAGGCAAACCACCAGTGTCAGGTGCATGCTGTTCACCGTTTGCAACGGGCTGGCCAGCAATATCAGCATCACCCCGCTATACATCGGATGACGCATATAACGATAGATGCCATGCTCATGGAACGGCTCAACATTTTCCGGCATGGGCTTCAGACCAATGAACACCCCGGCATCGAATGCACGAAACGACTGCCATAACACCAGGATGCCCGATAACTGGATCGCCATCAGCAGCCAGGCCGGCCAGCCGTGCCAATGATACAACGGTGTATCCGGAAGCTGATGAACCCAAACCAGCCACACCATTGTCAGCATCAACGCCAGCAGGCTGTAGCCCAGCCGATAACGCTGCCTGTCAACCCCCAGCCGCGATAACCTTTGCTTCAGTACTGTCGTCGCCAGCGCGCTATGCACCAGCGCAAATAACAGACCGGAACACCAAATCCATAGCCCACTGTTCATCATGGTACTTTAGCACAGCGATCTTCGGGATACGATTCGCAAATATTCCGCTGCAAAGCATCAGGAAAACGCCCATGCAAAGAGTCGCAAGCGTTTTAGTCCGCTCCATTCCAGCAATATTACCACCAGCAAGGCGAGCAATGAACCGACCAACAGCCCGACTGCAGGACCAAAGAGCCACAGGACGCTTGCCTCTGCAGCCTGCGGACCCAGTTCCACCGTACGAAAACCCATCAAAATCCATGCCGGTGGATAAAGCAGGGCGCCAAGGCCGAAGGTCCAGCCAAAGACATTTTTCCAGCATGTTTTCAGGCCGGTACTCAACACCAGCAACAGCAATACAATGCTCAACAGGCCAATACCCATAAAGTGGATATGCCCTCTTAACAAACGCTGCATCGCATCCATGGCCAGATTGCCCGAATGACTGTGCACCTCATTCCCGCCGGCATGGTGATCCGTTTGAGCCGATCCATGCGAATGGCCGGAATGCTGGTCTGCAGCATGCATGCCATCCATATTCATCCCTTCCATCATATGTTGCATATTGATCTGTTGCGCCTTTTCCTGCTGTGCTTCAAAAGCGCCATGCAACTGCTCGTGATGTGTGGCCATATAAGCAGCCCACAATGCGCCCAGTATCAATGCCAGTACGGCCATCACCAAACCATGCCTGACCGGTGTCAGGACAGATGATATCTCATTCATAATTAATCCTTCTCATGGCAAGGCCTTTTGGCTGCCATGCGTATTTTATCCCGTTGTCTGGCCGTCAGATACTGCGCCATACAAATAATCGCCAGCATGGAAAAAACAATGCCGTACAACAGCAAAACATCTCCTGTCTGAAAATGGGTAGAGTCCTCCAGAAAGCCCTTAACGGCCGATCCTTCTTTCACATGCATCATCAACTCCTGTCGAAATCAGAATCATCAAAGTCAACGGGGGCGGAATGCCCCCGTTTACCACGCTCGCGCTACAGAGCGAAATCAATACCGGCAATCGCGGTATTTAATGTCCCCTGCTGTCGCACCACTGTTGTTCCAGCCAACACATTCATGCCCATCGACGTCACCAGATTGCGCGTGTTCGTATAGGTAACAAATGCCTGTACGTTCTGTGCCACCTGATACAGGCCATAGATCGTCACATTCTGAGTAGCTTTCGGACGCACCGCCTTCATCGCCAGCATCTGCAAGTCA
>WFNX01000005.1 GCA_015488375.1 Mariprofundaceae bacterium
ATAGTGCGTCAGCGTTTTGTCATTCAGAACTTCCTGGACCATCGTGCTGTTCATCAGTGCCACATAATCCGCATAAATGGCGGCTGTCGGACGCTGACCATACAGCGGGAACGTAATCGCGATGGCAGTCGCAAACGTCAGCAGCAGCAGGCCGATGACCGGACGCGGCAGCGGATTATTGTTTTCAGCAATACCACCCAAGCTCTCATGTTCCCATACATACTGGGCTTCCTTGTTCTGATCCTCTGTCGTTAACGTATGCAGAGGCCGGTTAAATGTCCATCCCATGTCTTTTCTCCCCCCTTATTTCAGATTCAACACGAAGTCGATCAGCATGCGAGCTTCACTGTCTGCGGCCGGCGTCGGGACTTCAGGTGGATAAACACGCTTGCCTTCGGCATATTCGAAATATTCCTTATCCCAGGCAGCCAGATCGACCGGATTACCGTTCGCATCCTTATCGCCCCACAGATAGTCATAGCGCGGCATGATCGAATGCGGCTGTACCAGACGCGGGTTGAAGAAGTGCATGGTCATCCATTCACGCGATGAGTTCCGCGAACCGACATGCAGCAGATCCGGTGCTTTACGGTCAGAACCGAACGTGGTCGGGGATTCACCATTGAAGTCACCTACCAGTGGCGGACGACCGAACGTCTGCCAGTCCTGCGTTTCTTCCGGCAGCAGGGTATGACACCACCAGCAGCCCTCACGCACAAACATAGTCTTGCCGGCGCCAGCCAGGAACTGCTGATCCGCCGCATTCAGCGTGGCATCAGGCTGCCAGCCGCGTGTTGCGGTTGCATTTTCAATGTATGGCACATCATCTTCTGTTGCCTGTACGAGGAACACTGCACCGGCTTCTTCCGATGCCTGATCCATCTTACCCAGGCTAACGGATGCCTGCAGCACATCATCACCCAGAATATTGTCATGTGTGATACCATCCGGGAAATGCGTGCCCGCCGGGAACACATAGGCATCGGTCTGGTCGATCGGTTCACCGGTCGCCGGATCCTTGGTCAGCACCACCTTGATCGGCTTGTCCTTGCCCTGCAGGAACGGATCGTAATAGTTAAAACCTGTCTCCCAGCCATATGTCAGCTGTTTTTCCAGCGCTGTCTTGGTGGATGACATTGATGAAATATCGATGCCTGGCAGAACGATGGTGATAAACATTGAGATACTCAATGCGACACCAAACATGATACTTCCGATTCTATATTCTCTAAAAGCCACGGAAACTCCTCCCTATTAATTTATTATTAACCCTTAGGTTCAGGCCGGCGACACATGCCACCGGCCCTTTCCCTTTAACGTGTGTAGGCGACTTCGGCCGGCTGACGACCTGCCGGTACAGGCGTGCCTGCACGGGCCGTCATGATCATATTGTACAGCCATACAATATTACCGAAGAACACCATCGTACCACCGAGCCAGCGTACAATCATGTACGGATGCTCACCGATAACCACGTCCACATACGGTACTTCGTAGATCTTGGCTGCACCCTGGATCAGACCGGCAATGGTCATCGAGGTCCAGTACAGGGAGAAGCCGATCAGAATCATCCAGAAGTGGAAGTTGGCCAGCGATGCGGAATACAGCTTGCGACGCAGCAGCACCTGCATGCCGTAGTAAACCGCAGCCGCTTCGGCAAATGTCGAGAAGCCCAGCAATGCCAGATGCGCATGCGCCACAATCCAGCCCGTACCATGGATATACCAGTTAATGGCACGCGTCTGCTGGAATCCGCCCTGCATGTTCAGCGGAATCGCCAGCAACACACCGGTAATCGTGAACTTGATTTCGATGTTTTCGACAAACATTGCCCAGCGACCCTGCATCGTCAGCAGGATATTACATACATAGGCAATGGCCGGCACCAGAATCAGCACGCCTTCAACGGAAGCGAACGACTTCAGCCATTCCGGCAGCGGAGAGCTCATCAGATGATGGGCAGCCGGCGTGGAGTAGAACACCACGATGGACCAGAAGTGCAGGTGACCCACACGGTGAGAATACAGTGGATTACCGGTGATCTTCGGCACGATGTAGTAGGTAATCGCAGCCGCCACCGGAGTAATCAGCAGGCCCAGAATGTTATGAGCGAACCACCAGGTCATGTACGCTTCGTTCAGACCCGTCAGGTGCAGCCATTCCGGCATATTACCAACCAAAAACACGATAATCGTCATGAACATACAAGCACCGAAGAACCAGTTCGTCGTGTAGATACCCTGCGTACGACGATTGATGATCGTCATCCATACATTAAGCGCCCAAGGCAGAACCATCACAAAGGCAATATACAGATCGATCGGCCAGATATGGTCGGAATATTCACGACCGGACGTAACGCCCGCCCATAACAGCGCCAGTGCCAGCGCCAGACCAATATTATACAGCAGGCAGTTCCAGACACCCAGCTTCTCACTCCACAGCTTGGTGTTACCCAGCGCCGGCGTGATATACATCATGGACGCCGCAAAGGCCATGGCAATCCAACCAAAAATCACCGCATGCACATGCACCTGTCGCATGTGACCAAACTGCAAGGCATATGAACCATGGAAGAAATCCGGAAAAGCCAGCTTGGCAGCATTAAACGAGCCCAGCCCGGTCCCGATAATAAACCACGCAATCGACGAAACAGCGAAGAAGATCGCGGCTGTGCCTTGCGGGATTTCATCCTCTTTTGCAAATAAATATTTCAGCATCTTTAAAAAGACCCCCTAGTTTGTTTCTTATATTTTCAATCGTCGTCGTGCGCTTCGTCATGCTGACCGGGCATCAGCAGATACCACGCAAACCACATACTCGAAAACGCCAGTAAAACACCCAGAATCGATGCAATCGTGTCCATTTCCTACTCCTCCTGAATCCCTTCCAGCAATGCATGCTGTTTCAGTGCATAGCCAAGAATCATGACAAACGCGATGCCAAAAATAAACATAATCCAGTCCGCCGTGCCCTGATAGGTACGCGGATCATACGGATCCATAAACCATAAGCCTGCTTCGCTAAACGGCGCGCGGCCCACAGCCAGCAAAAAAGCCGCCGTAAACACCGAGCCATTGCCCATGCCAGTCGTAAAGCCTGCAACGATGGTCAGCCAGATTGAACTTTTCACTCTTCAGCCCTCCTCTCACTCCATGAATTCAACATGAATTCCTTTTAATGAACCCGGAACCTAACCCAGAGGGCGATGATGTCAAGCCCACAGCTTGAATACGGACACTCCTTCAACCCCCCGACTCCCTCTTGCCCGATGCTGCTTTTCACTGCATGCTTTTTAGCCATGAAAGAGCTATTTGTTTTCGGCATCAGCAGCCTGGCTGCATTGTTTATTTTCGGCTATTCCGTACATATGTTTGTCGGCGGCCTGGTCAGCGAGCAAACGGAAACCCTGCTGATTATCATCGTCGTACTCATCAGCGCCGCCGCCATCGGCTATTTCCTCTGGGAAACCTTTCGCAACCGGCGGCTATGATTTATTTATAACGCTCCAAAGCCCTGGTGACGCACTGATAGGCATCTTCGTCAAATTGCTTGCGATGAAAAATAAACTGGCGCTTTGCACCTTTGTTATCCAGCCCTGTCAGGGCAAATGACTTCTGCGCATAATCGGAGAAAAAACGCACCTCGCGCACCAGCGCGATCGTCTCCCCGTTTTTGAGCTTCATACGAATGCGTTCCTTATTAATATCAATCGATACCGGTGCAGCAGGCAACAGCAATAAACGACGCAGAATGCGCCCGCCGCCGACCATCAGAAAAAAGAAACCGAGAAACATCAGGCCATAACCCATCCAGGCCTGGTCTTCATTGCCATACCAGAATTTCAGCCCCCACAGCAGCAAAAAACCGACCGTCGGCACATACAGCACCAGATCCCAGATCACGCCGGCCTTGTCCGGCTGAAGCTGACACTGAAACTCATCGCGGCGAGCAGCCATACTCAACCTCCCTGCCCGGTCAGGTCGGCAAGCACAGGGTCAATCTCCTGGTACAGAATGCGCCCCGGATACACAACCTCAACCGTTCCCTTGGCATTAATCACAAACGTCCAGGGCTCTCCGCGCACCTGAAATGCATCATAGGCCTCGGGGTTATAGTACTGGTCCATATGCAGAAACAGCACCTTGCCCTCATATTTGTTCATCATTTCCTTAAGCAACTGCAACTGCTTGTCGCACTGCGTGCAATGACCGGGCGTAGCGAACTCCATCACAATCGGTTTTTGCTGGCGCAAAGCCTCATCAAAAGAAATCTGATACATGCGAGGGTCGGGATAACGATAACTGGTGATTTTCGCCAGATCACCACCCACATCCTTCAGCGTCTTGGTCTTTACCACCGGAGCCGGCTTGCCCTGCATCATCACGCCGCCACCACCGACCTGAAAATCGTCGCACGATGCCAGCAGCAGGGATAGCGCCAGCAGCAGAGTCCACCTCACTTACGCCACCCCTTGCAGGTCATAAAGATATTGTAGGCCCAGATACAGTTGGCCAGCAGTACCAGCGAACCGAAAATACCCACGGTCGCCAGCCACGGCCTGACCAGAACCTCGACCTCGGCCGGCGTCACCTCCATACTGGCCATGCCACCAATCACACCAGCCATCGAAAAGAACACAACCATGCCGATCAACCCCAGGTTATGTGTCCAGAAATGGACCTTCACCAGTTTCAGACTATAGATCGGACGCCTGACAAGGCGCGGAATAATGTAATAGACCGCAGCAAAAATCGCCATCTCCACCCAGCCCAGCAGGTTGACATGCGTATGCGCGCGCACAATCAGCTTGCCGAACATGCGATGATCGACAAAGTGACGAAACTCGTGAATGCCGCCCATCAGCGCACCCCATGAGAAGCCGATAATGCTGTAAATTACGCAGGCAAACACGAACCACAGCGTGTATTTCACATATTCCTGATCTTCCCAGGGCTGCGTCATGGCTGACCTCCTTCCGTTGCCGCATCGGATGACTGCCCGGCCGGCGCGGCCGGATCAACCACCTGCTCCGCCGGTGCTTTATCACGGATATCCCGATATTTTTCCTTCCATTCCTTGGGGGCCATCATTTTCACTACGGCATCAATGAACGGCGACTCACCCTTCGGCGGCACCGGCGCCGAGGAGGAGCCCTGGTCGGACTTCAGCTCGGAGAGAAACACGGCAATGGCATGCAGATCCTTCGCCGGCATCTGTGCCACATAGGCAGCCGAATGCTCACCGGCATGATGATCGATGGTCGGCGCACCATAAGTTTCTTCCGGATGCTGCAGAAATGCAAACAGCCAGTCCGCAGTGCGCCGCGAACCGATCCCGTCAAGGTCGGCGGTCCGCCCCATGTTGGTACCGTTTCTCAGCGCCCGATGACAGGTCGTACAACCATTGATGCGAAACAGCTCTGAACCATGCTGCCCTTCCGGCGACAGATCCGCATGGGTTCGCGTTTCAAACAACGGTTTATCCGACTTGGCAATGACAAACTGCATTACTATAAAGGCCAGAACGGCAAAAACGACAAAGGCACCAGCCACGGTGAACAATATCTTCTCGCCCGGTTTAAGTGGTTGACTCGATTTTGACATGACGCGCCATTATTAGGGTTGCCCTGCTCTTTGCAAGCCCGGAGCGATCAAGCGATAAATTGTTCAGCAAAAGCAGGTTCGACATGCAGGCCCTGAAATGCTTGCCTGATGAATAGGTCATAATACCTATTGCGTTGCCAGCGAGACATACAGAGGGTTTCCGCCATAGGCGCACCCGGCACACGCAAAAACAGAAGTTAACCGCAATTGCCGGGCGGACAAGTTTGTGCTATATAATCGCATAGACCCTGGCGTCTGGAGGGGGATCATTGTGGAGACAACCGAGCTGATATTTATGGCTGTAGCCTCGCTGATGCTGACGCTGCTGGTCATGCCGGCGGCTATTCGCATCTCCTGCATGGTTGGCGCCGTGGACGAACCTGATGCGCGCAAGGTTCATGCCAAAGCAATGCCGCGCCTGGGTGGTCTGGCGATGTTCATCGGCATAACCAGCGCCAGCCTGCTGTTCCTGGACGGCTCGGCGATGCTGGCGGGAGTATTGACCGGGCTGTTCATTGCTGTCGCCACGGGGCTGACCGATGATATTCGACATTTAAGCCCCACAACCAAGTTCGCCGGCGAAATTCTGGCGGCGCTGGCCTTTATCCTCATCAGCGGCACACCTTTAACAAGCCTGGGGGATCTGCTGGGCTTTGGCAATATCGAACTGGGCTTTCTGGCCATACCGGTAACCGTATTTGCCATGGTCGGAGTCATCAATGCCTTAAACCTGTCGGACGGCCTGGACGGACTGGCCGGAGGCCTGAGCGTAATTGCCAGTGTATTCCTGGCCTATTTCGCCTTTGACTGTAATTTCGGGCTAACGCTGGGCTTGTCACTGATTCTGTTCGGCGCACTGCTGGGCTTTCTCTATTACAACGCACATCCGGCCAGGATTTTCATGGGTGATGGCGGCAGCCTGCTGCTCGGCTTTTTATTGTCGGCAATCTGTGTGCTGCTGGCCGGGAACGGCGGCGGACATATGCAACTGGTACCAATCAGCATGGCGCTGATTCTTGGCCTGCCAATCATGGATACCCTGCTGGTCATGGGTCGCCGCATCCTGCAAGGCAAAAGCCCGTTCTCGCCGGATAAAACTCATCTGCATCACCGCCTGATGGAACTGGGCATCCCGCACGCCGGAGTGGTTCCGATCATGTACGGCCTGATGATAGTTTATGGCCTGCTTGCCATTTCCCTCAATGACCTGCCCGAATATATCCAGTTGGGCATCGGACTCTTGTTCAGCGCCATGATTTTCGGCGGCGTGGAGGCAATGCTGAGGCTGGGCTATCATATTAGCATCACTCACGTGGAAACGAATGAAGACGAAAAAAATCATGCGCATCCGCTGCGCCGACTGATGGTGATCTGGCTGGGGAAATCGGTTCCGCTGATGAGCTGGATGATTCCGCTGGCCTTGCTGGCGCCCGCCCTGTTTGTAACGCCAACCGGTACCGGCTATCTGATGATGACCATCATGATCGCCGCAGTTGCAGCCGCACTGTTTCCCTGGCAGGCATGCAGCGAACGCATGTGCTGGCAGCACAGTATCATTTATCTGCTGACATTTGCCCTGCTGTTTATCCTGAATCTGCTGGGGCCCGAATGGGTGCATGGTTACCTGCAGACGGTAACGATCATCGTCGCCATCTGGGTTGTGCTCAAGCTGATATTCAAGCGACATAACCGTGTCTTTCTGACCTCCGGCATTGAGTTGCTGATGATCTTTATCACCTGGGTAATGCCTGAGGTACTGATCCACAATATGCAACTCAGCGCGGATATGGAAAACACGCTACTGCAAACCTGTGTTGAGTCCATTCCGTTCCTGCTGGCCATGAAGATTCTGATCCGCCGCCAGACACGACGGAATTATTCGCTCGTGCTGGCACTCTCCTCCTCGTTTTTTCTGATTGTCCTGCACCCGCTGATCATGGGGTAACGACAGCAGCACTGCGAACGCAACCACGAAACAGACAAAGAACACGAAAGGAGACCTGGTTATGGACATCATCAGCACATTGCTTGCTTTCGCCAAGGGAGTATTTGGCTTAAAAACATCTATTGATGCCAGCAATCGGGAACAAGCCGACAGGGTTGCAGATTATATCGATACCGTGGCAAAAACCATCTCTGATGCAGCCACTGAATTGCGCCTTGGCAACATACCTCATGGAAAATGTGGCGAAATGGCCGGTCATGCCCAGCTGTTCGAAAAAACCGTGAGCAGTGTCGTGGATGCTGGCAGAGCAAAGGAGTTAGCTGATCAGCTGCAAAGTGTATATGATATCGAACGCGCCTACGCTGAACTACAAAATGTTCTGAATGCAGATAAAAGGATTGCCGAACTGGATGAAGCCGCAGGCTTGCTCAGGGCATTCGCCGCATCATTACGAGTGACATCATAAAAGGGATGTTCCATACACGATAGATATCAGACAGATAGTGTCAGATTACTTGTAACCTGTCACTCACTAACCCTCCGCCTAATTTTTATCAATGCAGCGATTGCAGATGCCAAAAATCACCAGTTGATGACCTGTGATGGAAAACCCCTTTTGTGCAGCCACAAGATCCTGTTCCCGCTCAATATCCTCGTTAACAAATTCCTCGATTCTGCCGCAACGGGTACAGATCAGGTGATCATGATGCGCCTTGCTGGCCCGCTCATAGCGCTTGCGATCGGCAAGCTGAAAACTGCTGATCAGGCCATGGGCTTCCAGCGCTGCCAGACCACGATAGACCGTAGCAATCCCGATACGATACCCCCGCTCGGCCAAGGCTCGCGCCAGTTCTTCCGCTTCCCAGTGATGATTGGACTCATTGATCAGGTTGAGAATGACCTGCCGGTGCTGGGTTAATTTGATCATGGTTATCAATGATAATGGCTATCATTCTGATGACAAGTAACATCGCTTGCCTGGTTTACCTCAGAGGCGTTCACTGACAGGCTTAAACAACACGGCATCCGAATCAGCATGGACGGCAAGGGGCGCTGCATGGATCACATCTTCATTGAGCGTCTCTGGCGCAGCCTCAAGCACGAGGAGATTTACCAGCATGCCCCTACGATACCGTAGCCGAGGCACAGAAAGGCATCGGCAACTGGATGCGATTCTACAACATGGTCAGAAGACATAGACGCCTGACCTATTGGGCGTCCCCTCAGGAAGTCAAGCCTGAAAATCGGGGTCTTGCCCCCGAAAGGCGCTCGCCTTAAAAGATATTGAGGTTCATTTTTCAGGTAACTTTTTTCCGTTCATGTAAACTTGGCAACCAGATTTAATAATTCTTCAGGAGGAAAGGGTTTCTTGAGCATAGGTATATCAAGTTGATTAGC
>WFNX01000006.1 GCA_015488375.1 Mariprofundaceae bacterium
ATGAAGGCGATGATGATATGTCGGCACATATTCGTTCGGCGTTGCTGGGCGTGTCGCTGAATATTCCGGTGGCGGGCGGTCAGGCACTGCTTGGCACATGGCAGGGTGTTTTTCTTTACGAGCATCGTGAGCGCCACCTGCGGCGGCAGGTCGTGCTTCATGTTCAGCCGGGGTAGTATGGTATGTGCAGGGGAACATCCACAAAGCCATGACAACCGATCACAGCCAAAAGCCCGGCTGTTCCCGCCGTTTTCTGCTTGCTGATGCGGTGTTTCTGACGTTACCCCGAAGGGCTGCTGGCGATGAAAACAGCGCGGCGGGGAGCCGGGTAGCCTTCGATGGTTTTCCCTGTATCATCCGGAGCGAGAAAATCAGCCAGCGACTCAAAACGCATCCAGTTGGTGGAGCGTTGTTCATCGGTGGTGGTGGGGGAAGCATCGACAAGGCGAATATGCCGAAAACCGGCGCGGGCCAGCATGCATTCAAGCATGTCAGGGCTGGGGATAAACCAGACATTGCGCATTTTGGCATAACGCCCGGCAGGCAACAGGCATTGCCTGCCATCACCTTCAATATACAGGGTTTCCAGTACCAGTTCGCCACCGGGACGCAGCAATTCGCGAAGTTGCAGCAGATGATCAACAGGGGATCGGCGGTGGTAGAGAATGCCCATGGAAAATACGGTATCAAAGCAATGGCAGGCAGCAGGCATGGATTCAATGCCAAGCGGCAGGTGAAAAACGGGCTGCGAGCGTGCATAATGCTTAAAAACGCGAAACTGCATGGCGAATAATACGGTGGGGTCAATACCGATTGCCAGCGCTGCGCCGGCTCCGCGCATGCGCCACAGGTGGTAGCCGGAACCACAGCCGATATCGAGCACGCGGCGGCCATGCAGCGGTGTGATATGATCTTGCAGACGTTGCCACTTCCAGTCTGAACGCCACTCGGTATCAATCTCAATCCCAAACAATGAAAACGGGCCTTTGCGCCAGGGGTGAAGTTGCTGCAAGGCGGCGATCAGCGTTTCGCGCTCATCAGCGGAGAGTTGCGCAGCCTGGCCGACATGGATAACGGGCTGATCCAGATGCAGGGCATCAGGCTGACAAGCGGGCAAGCCATCAATTACACCTTGCCAGCGTTGAAAATCACCATGCCGGGGCATGATCTTCCAGGCATTAGCTGCCAGCGTCAGCAAGGCATGATTCAGTTCTGGCGGAAAGCTGGTGCGGGCGAGTGCCTGTTGCAAATGCCAGGCTTCATCGTTTGCCCATGGTGGCGACATATCAGTCGCGTCCAAGAATACGAATATCCGCCAGTTCAAGCGGCTCGGCGCTCTTGAATGTCAGTTTTACTTCCTTGACGGGGTTCATTTCAGGCGTAAGCGTAACGCTTGCAGGGCGATCAATATCCTCGTTCCTGCGCTCCAGCAACTGTTGCCAGCGGCCATTATCGCGGCGCACAAAAAGCCGGATCCAGGCATCGGTGAAATCAGCATCGCCAACACTGGCCTTGCCGATGATAATTTTTTCAACCTGTTGTGCATATTTGAAGGTTAGCCGACTGTGCCCCGTCTTGAACGTATGCAGGCGTTTTTTCAGGGCATAATCACGCAGTTCTTCGAAAAACACGTGCGATTGGCCACTGAACTCATCCTGGCCTGCCGGGCTGCGTGAGAAATCGCTGCGACGCAAGCGGTAGGCCTTGTGTGCCGTCAGGGCGATGAGCGTGGATTTCGGGCGTTGTTTTACCTTGTGCGTCGCGGGCGTGAGCGGCGTTTCTTTTTTAACAGCCGGAGGTTGTTCACGATGTTTGCCGGCCGCCTGTTGCTTTGGCTGTTCAGCAGAAACTGTTGCCTGCGTCTCGGGGGGCGCGGGTTTTGTGGTGGTTTCTTTGTTCTTCGCTACGGCTTCGTGCGTCTGCTTTGGCACTGTCACCACGGGCTGCTCCTCGCTACCTGTCAGCCACCAGCCGACAAGCAGCGCGACCACAACAGCAGGTATCAGCCAGCGTTGCCACGATGCAGACAGGCTTTGACTGGCTTTCGTGCCTGCGGCTGTCAGCAGGCCGCTGGCAATGGTAATGGCTGAGGTGTGATCCTGATGGCGGGAAGGCGCAGAAATCACAGTGATATGGGTATCGTCCCCGCCCTGGAGAATCTGCTCCAGACGATTGATAACCTCAGCGCAGTTTTGTGGCCGGTCATCCGGCTTCTTGGCCAGCAGTCGCAACAGCAAATGATTCAAGGCATGCGGGATGGCAGGATTAAGTTCCAGCGGTGATGGTGGTTCGCCCCGCACCTGCTTTTCCATAATTTCAAATTCGCCGCCACTGCTACCACTGCTGTCAAACGGCAATACCCCCGTGAGCATGCGAAACAGCACAATGCCAAAGGCATAAAGATCGGTGCGGGCATCCACCTCTTCATGCATGATTTGCTCAGGTGCCATGTAGCGGTAAGAGCCGACGACAGCGCCGCTTTGTGTTAAGTCGTCTTCATGGTTGCCGTGCTGTTTGGCCAGCCCGAAATCCATGATTTTGACCTGACCATCATCAGCAATCAGGATATTGGCAGGTTTGAGATCGCGATGCACCAGGCCTTTATCATGGGCTGCCGCCAGCCCTTTGAGTATGGCGATGGCAATATGCAATAAATGATCCATGGTCAACGGGCGCGGTGCGCCAAGGTATTCCCTGAGGTTGCGGCCATGCACCATTTCCATGATCAAGGCCAGTTCCCCGTTTTCTTCGTGGAGGCTGTAAAGGGTGACGATATTGGGATGATTAATACTGGCATGCAGACGCGCTTCGCGGGCAAAACGGGCCTTGAGTTCGTCGTTGCTCAGTAAATGCGGATGCAGCACCTTGACCGCCACTTCCCGGCCAAGATTGCTATCCTCAGCGCGATACACCGTTCCCATGCCACCAGCGCCTAACTGCTCGATCAGCCGGTAGGGGCCGAGCTGGCGAGGCAAGGTGTCAGCAGTTCCGTTCATGCGTCAAGACGCACCAGGCGGTTCATGCCCTGCAACCACGCAGGTGGCAAGAATGCTGGCCGATTACTCTGGATCAGGAGCTTGAAGGTTTCGCCCATACCCGCATGGGGCAGCATCAGTCGCTTGGCATGAGCCAGTTGACGCATGCTATCCACGGACGGCGAAGCAGCTATTTCCTGCAGGCTTTGTTGTACCAGCGGCACACTGGCCAGCCAGCCACCCTGCGTGACAAAAGCCGTAGCATGCAGACCAAAGCGTTCGCCAATGCTGGCCAATGCCGTAAAATCGATATGCGCCGTCAGGTCGCACTGCCCCGGTTCAGCGCTTAATACGTCCTCAATCACCTGATGCCGGTGATGCCCCATCAACGTCCCCTCCCGACGGTTTGGGCGGTAATACTCGCGTTGGTGATAGCCATAATCAAGCGTCA
>WFNX01000007.1 GCA_015488375.1 Mariprofundaceae bacterium
GCAATGCCGATTTCCAGCGCCCGTCTGGCGACCTCAACGATTTTTCTGGCGCGCACTTTCGGGGTTCCGACAAAGAATGTTTTGCTCGTATCGCCATGCCAGCCATCGATAATGCTGGTGACATCGACATTAATGATATCGCCGTCGCGCAGCTTTTTGTCACCGGGGATCCCGTGACAGACCACATGGTTGACCGAGGTGCAGACGGATTTGGGGAAGCCGTGATAATTCAGTGGCGCCGGAATGGCATGATGGCGGATCGTGTATTCATGCACGATGTCGTTAATCTCATTGGTGGTGATGCCGGGACGAATATAGGCCTCAACCATCTTCAGGGTTTCTGCCGCATGACGGCATGCCGGGCGCATGGCTTCAATGTCCTGGCGTGATTTCAGTTGAATCATCATTGCTCCTTTGCGTAGCGACGGATTCTGTCCTAATCTGTCTGCAAGTTCATCAGGGAGTTCAGGCATGCGTATTTATCTGGTACAGCACGGACTGGCATTGAGTGCGGAAGAGGATGCTGCGCGTCCGCTGTCGGCGCAGGGCAGGGAGGATGTGACGCGCTGTGCGGGCTTTCTCAGCCTGTTTGAGAAGCCGCGGCCGGCACAGATTCTGCACAGCGGCAAATTGCGCGCAGAGCAAACTGCCGCGATGTTTGCCGAGGCATGGCAGATTGATGACGTACGCGCGACTGAGGGGCTGTTGCCCAATGATGATGTGACAATATGGGCGGAGCGTTTGCGACAGTATGAACAGGATATCATGCTGGTCGGACATTTGCCGTTCATGCAGCGGCTGGCCGGGCTGTTATTGTGCGGCGATGCGGCGCGTAACGTGGTGACGTTTCGTAATGGCGGCGTGCTTTGCCTGGAATGCGATGCGCAGGGATGCCGGGTGCTGTGGCTGATTCACCCGACGTTGTTTTACGGCGAATCAGGCTGAGGGGCTGCTTTCCCTGAGCAGGCGGTCGCAGGTGCGCAGGATGGCCTTGCGGCGCAGCAGCAGGGTCAGGTGATTGCCGCCATGCTCGCGCCACAGATGGGCGGCGCGAATGCCGGCCAGCAACAGGCAGCGGATACGGTTGGTATGTTCACTCTGGCGCAGAAACTCCTGTTTGCCATGCACGATAATGCGCGGTTTTAATGTGCTGAGTGTTTCTCCATACAGATTGGCGATGGCGGCAATCACGCTTTCATGCGTCACACTGTTGAAATAATCGGCCTGTTTGCGAATACGCTGAATGCCATCGGCCAGACGGGCCAGCATATCGGCTTCGGCAGCAAGTTTCTTTTCCAGCGACATCAATGCCACGGTATAGCGCATCAGTTCCTTGGCGCGGCCGGTTTCCCGGCCGGAGAGCAGATCATGGATCAGCCTGAGACCCACGCGCAGTTCGGCAGGAGAGCCGTAAAGCGCTTCGGCGTGCGTTGCCTGTGTCGTCAGGATGCTCTGCAACAGCGTGGCAAAATCATCGCGATCGCTGCTGCCCTTGCGGGCAATACGGTCAACCATGCGCACCGCCTGCAACATGGCGGCCAGGGCAAGGGTACGCTGGGTCAGGGCATCATGCACATCGCTCATAGGACAAGTGTGGAGTCGCTGCCTGTTTTTCTCAAGAGGGGTTCAGCAATGCCAGTACGCGATCGAGTCCGCCCTCACGGATGGCGCACGGGGCTTGGGCGATGACGGCCGGTTTGGCATGAAAGGCGATGCCGAGACCGGAGGAGAGAATCATCGGCAGATCGTTGGCGCCATCGCCGATGGCAACGGTCTGGCGCATCGGAATATCGTGAATAGCGGCCTGTTCCAGCAGGCAATGGCGCTTGACCTCGGCATCGACGATATCGCCGAGGATATTGCCGGTCAGCTTGCCGTTACGAATTTCCAGCGTATTGGCGCGGGTAAAATCAAGCCCCAGCCGTTGTTGCAGACGTTCCGTGAAATAGGTGAAGCCGCCGGAGACCAGTCCGACTTTCCAGTGATGTCGCTGCAGCGTGGTGATCAGGGTTTCCGCGCCTTCCGTGAGCTTGATCCGTTTGCGGTAGACTTCATCCAGCACCTGCGCATCCAGCCCGGCCAGTAATTGCACGCGCTCGGTCAGCGAGGCCGCGAAATCCAGTTCGCCGCGCATGGCCCGTTCGGTAATGGCGGCAATTTGTGGCTTGATGCCGAGGAAATCGGCGATTTCATCGATACATTCGCACTGGATCAGCGTGGAGTCCATGTCCATAAACAGCAGACCGGGTTGCGTAAGGGTGGGGCGTTCAGCGTGTGTCATGGTTTGCTATCCTCGATTAACTCGTCCAGAAAGACAATGCAGTGTTTCAGTTGTTCCCGCGCCGGTTGCTGTACCTCTTCCAGCAGGGTCAGCTGACCATCCGGCGTCAGACGGAAATGTTGTGGCCGGGTCTGTACCCGCATCAGCATGGCGGCCGGATCAATCGGAGATTCTGCCGTAAAATGGATGCGCAAACCTGCCGTGGTGCGGCAGATGGAGGGAATGGCCAGTTGCCGGCACCGCCAGCGAATCCGGGCTGATTCCAGACACAGCAGCGCCTCTTCCGGCATACGTCCGAAACGATCGGTCATTTCCTCAAACAGCAGGGTGATCTGCGCATCGTCCGTGGCGCGGGCAATGCGCCGGTACAGTGACAGCCGTTCACCCTGTTGCGGGATATAATCCGGCGGCAGGATGGCATTGATGCCGAGAGAAAGTTCGCAGCTGCGCTGTACCGGCCGGGGCTCTCCCCGCGCCTCACTGACGGCCTCCTGCAGCATTTCCATATACAGGTCGAGGCCGATATCCTCGATTTTACCACTCTGTTCGGCACCGAGCAGATTGCCTGCACCGCGGATTTCCATGTCCTGACGTGCGAGCAGGAAGCCTGCACCGAGTTCGGTATGTTCGGCAATAGCCTGCAGGCGTTCGCGGGCATCACGGGTCATCGCACGCGGGTCCGGTGTGAACAGATAGGCGAAGGCCTGACGGTGGCTGCGACCGACCCGGCCGCGAATCTGATGCAATTGCGCCAGCCCCAGCAGATCAGCTCGTTCGACAATCAGGGTATTGGCATTGGGGACATCCAGTCCTGATTCGATGATCGTCGTGCAGACCAGAACATGCAGGCGGCCTTCATAGAAGGCCAGCATTTGCCGGTCCAGTTCGGCGGGGGACATCTGGCCATGCGCAATGCCGATTTCCGCCTCGGGAATATCCTCGCGCAGGCGCCGGGCAATGCGCTCGATACTGCGTACATGGTTGTGCAGATAATACACCTGACCACCGCGATAGAGTTCGCGCCGGATAGCCTCATTGGCCAGATGCGGATCGAAGGCGGAAACCATTGTTCGGATCGCTTCGCGTTCTGCCGGCGGTGTGCTGATGATCGAGACCGCACGCAGGCCGGACAGGGTCTGATGCAGGGTGCGCGGAATCGGGGTGGCGGTCAATGTCAGCAGATCGACGCTGGCGTGCAGCGATTTCAGTTTCTGCTTGTGTTTAACGCCGAAACGCTGTTCCTCATCCACGATAACCAGGCCGAGATCGGCAAAGCCGAAGGCATCGGACAGCAGGCGATGGGTGCCGATGATGATACGGATATCGCCATTGCCGAGCTGCCGGGCGATACGCTCACTGTCCTTCTTGCCCTGCAGGCGCGAGATCATCTCCACGTTAAAGCCGGTCGCGGAAAAACGCTCGCGGAAACTGTTGGAATGCTGGTTGGCCAGCACCGTGGTCGGGGCAAGTACGGCGACCTGTTTGCCGGCGGCGGCAACAATGAAGGCGGCCCGCATGGCGACCTCGGTTTTGCCGAAACCGACATCGCCGCAGATGACGCGGTCCATGGGGCGCTCACCGCTGAGATCTCCGATAATGGCATCAATGGCGGCGATCTGGTCATCGGTTTCCTCAAACGGAAAGCGTGCGGAAAATTCCTCATAGGCCGCATGAATGGCATCATCCGGCAGATAGGGTGCGCGCTTGCTGCGACTGCGTCTGGCTTCGATGTCGATCAACTCATGCGCCATGGCCAGCAGGTCGCGCCGTACACGCTCCCGCGTACGCTTCCATTTGTCCGAGCCCAGCTTGTTCAGCTGCGGTGCTTCCTCGCCGGTATAGCGGTGCAGACGTCCCAGTTCCTCGACCGGCACAAAAATATGTGCAGGCCCCGCATATTCGATCTTGATGAAATCGGCGACGTTATCGCCGTCCTCGATGCTTTCCAGCCCCTGATAGCGGCCGATGCCATGATCCTCATGCACGACGATACTGCCGACATCCAGTTCGGCGAGGCTGGCAAAGACATCGGCACGCAACAGGCGGGAGCCCCTGCGTTTGCGCGGCAGGCGCTGGCCGAGCAATTCGCGGCCGGTCAGGAAAATCTGTTTTTTATCGTTGAGCATGAAGCCTTCATCAAGCTCGCCGATGCAGGAGGCTAACGGATTTTGCAGAGCTTCCTGCAGTGTCGTGCAGCAGGGGATATTCTCCTGCAGTTCGCCCAGGGCCTCGCACATGCGTTCCTGCTGACCCGGCCCGTGGGCAATCAGGCAGACCTGCCAGCCTTGTTGCAGATATTGTTGCAAGGTTCGTTGCAGGCGATGCAGGGGTTGCCTGCCATCCGCTTCCAGCATCGGGGCAGGCATAATTGCCGCTGCTGGCAGTGGCTGGGCGTCAATGCCGGTTTCCGTTGCATACAGCTCCTGGGGAGGCACTGTGGGTTCGGCAGCTGATGCGACAAGCTGAAACTGACTGCGAATCTGTGCAGCAAACCGTTCGCGCTGCTGATTAATGTCGGTGGGTGCATGGATGCGGGTCTGTTCGGGCAGGTAATCGATCAGCCGGCAGGTCTTGGCATAGGCCAGCGGCAGCAGGGATTCAATGCCCGGATGCGGACGGCCGGCCTCAACCGCAGTTAGCATCGGATGCTTGCGCAGATGCGGAAAGCGTTGACGAAAGGCTGCGCAAAAACACTGAATGCCGGCCTTGTCCAGAATAACCTCGCGTGCCGGCACGCTATGAAAACGTTCGAGATATTCGCCGGAGCGTTGAGTTTCGGGATCAAAGCGGCGTATGGATTCGATTTCTTCATCGAACAGGTCCAGGCGCAGCGGTGTTTCCTCCGCCGCCGGCCAGAGATCGAGCAATCCTCCGCGAATGGCGAATTCGCCGGCGGCCAGCACGCGCTCGGTCGGCATCATGCCGGCTTCGGCGAGATGCACCTGCAAGCGGCTGATATCCAGCCTGTCGCCGCATTGCAGTTGCCAGACATGAGCAGCCACCGATTCCTGTGGTGCAATGCGCTGTAACCATGCGGGCAGGGCGGTCAGCAGGATACCGCCCGGTCGGGGAGTGTTCAGCAGTCGGCTGAGGGTATGAA
>WFNX01000008.1 GCA_015488375.1 Mariprofundaceae bacterium
AAGTTGCACTGGGCCGGACAACTCGAAGTCAAACCGTAATGCTGACATCGCTCTGCATTCGGCAATTTGCACTGATCGAGGCCGTCGATCTGGAACTCGGGCCGGGCATGACCGTCTTTAGCGGCGAGACCGGGGCGGGGAAATCCATGCTGATCGATGCACTCGGTGCGGTCTTTGGCAGCCGGGCCACGGCCGAGTGGGTTCGTCATGGCGCGGACAAGGCCGAGATTGTGGCCGTCTGGGAGGGCGATGAACCCGCGATTCGGGAATTGCTTGAAGCCCAGGATATTGATTGTGATGATACGCTGCTTTTGCGGCGCACGATTACCGCCGATGGCCGCTCGCGCGCATTCGTCAACGGCACGCCGGTAACGCTGCGCCTGCTGCAGCAAATCGGCCAACACTGCCTCGACCTGCACGGCCAGCATGAGCATCAGGCACTGCTGCACAACGATTTCCAGCGCCGCTTCCTCGACGATCAGCTTGACCCGGCGCTGTTAACCGCCGTGCGCACGGCTTTTCACGACTGGCATGAGCAACGGCGCAAACTGGCCGACTTTCAGCAACAATCCGAGGACACCCGGCAACAGGCCGAATGGATGCGACTGGAGCTGAAGAAGTTGCAGGAGCTGGCGCCTGAGCCCGGCCTGATCGCACGCCTGGAGCAGGAAGTTGAGCAGGGACGCCATCACAGCCAGTTACAGCAGGCAGCGGCAGCGGCCCTGATGCTGCTGGATGAGGGCGAACCCGGCAGCAGGGAGCTGCTGGCCCGTGCCACCCATGCACTGGAGGCATGCGCCCACCTGCATCCGGCCCTGACACGCAGCCTCGAATTATTGCAGCAGGCGGATACATTCATCAGCGAATCCCTGCCGGACCTGCGCGAAGTGCTGCAACAACCCTTTGACGAAGCCGCCCTGCAGGCGGCCGAAACGCGCCTGATGAACCTGCATGAAGCCATGCGCCGGCACCAGACCGATGAAGCCGGCCTGCAGGCCCTGCAGCAGCGCTGGCAGCAACAGCTGGAACAACTTGATACCGCCGGCTGGGATCTCACGACGCTGCAACAGGCGCTGCAACAGGCCGAACAGCAATATCTGTCGGCGGCAAAGCAACTGCACGAAGCCCGGCAGCAGGCCGCCGTAAAGCTTACCGCCGCCCTGCGCCCCCTGCTGGACAGCCTGGCCCTGCAAGGCATGAAGGTGCGCTTTCATATCGAGGCGGAGCCACAGAGCGAACACTGGCGCGACCATGGCCGTGATCGTATCGGCATTGATATCATGGCCAATCCGGGCGAACCCTGGAAACCGCTGAACACAACGATTTCCGGTGGCGAGCTTTCCCGCTTTGTGCTGGCCCTAAAAGGCTGCGATGCCCTGCAACATGCACCGCCACTGGCGGTGTTCGATGAAGTGGACAGCGGCGTTGGCGGCGAAACCGCATGGTGCATCGGGGAGTTGCTGGCCACGATGGGGGAGAAACGCCAGGTGCTGGTGATTTCGCACCTGCCGCAGGTTGCCGCCTGTGCGCATCAACAGATTCGCATCAGCAAGCAACATCGCGATGCACGCACGCTGACCACCATCGAACCGATACAGGACCGCGACAGGGAAGGGGAAATCGCCCGCATGCTCGGTGGTGACAATGCGCACAGCAGGGAGCATGCCCGCTCATTTCTCACCCGTGGCCGGCAACACCGCTAATGCCGCATCGCATTATTATACGTCCTGCCGCCGCCGCCGATGTGGAGAAAATCGACGCATTATTGCAGCCGGTGGCCCGGCAGCGCCTGATTCTGCCCCGCAATCGCGACGATCTTTTCCAGCATATGCAGGAATTTCTCGTCGCCGAATACGATCAGCAACTGGTCGGCGTTGTCGCCATGCATATCTACGGCACCAATCTGGGCGAAATCCGTTCGCTGGTTGTCGATGCGGACTATCGTCAGCATGGCATCGGCAGCCTGCTCGTCGAGGCCTGCGAACGCTGGGCCAAGGGCCTGGGCATCGTTCGCTTGTTTGCGCTGACCTATGTGACCCGTTTCTTCACCCGGCTCGGTTACGAACAGGTCTCCAAGGAAAGCCTGCCGCATAAAATCTGGACGGTTTGCGTACATTGCGAAAAATTTGCCGACTGCGACGAAATCGCCGTGCAGAAGGCGTTATCCGATGCGCCGGTGCAACCGATGAAGGTGATTCCGATTCTGGAAACGCTTGAGGACGATCAGGACAACCGCTGAATCAGCGCTTCCACGGCCTGACGCGCCTGCTGCAGGGCCGCGTCATCCTGACTGCTGAGACAAATCTTGCCGCAGGGTTCCGGGCCACAACGACCCGGATAGGAACCGATTTCCACATCGGCAAATGCCTGCTGAATATCCGCCAGCGCTGCGGCAAAGCGGCTTTCGGGCAGGCGAACCTCAATTTCATGCCGGAGGAAAGGGCGCCCTCCGAAGTCCGGCAGAATCGCCGCCAGCTGGGAGGCGAAAATATCCGGTACGCCGGCCAGCACATACACATTGCCGATATGCGCACCGGGGGCGATGGATTTCTCGCAAATAATCGGGCGCGCCCCGCGCGGCAGCCGGGCCATGCGACGGCGGCCAGCATTCAGTTGCTGCGCGCCATAGTACTGCCGCATAAGCTCCAGGGTCTGCCGGTGCTCCAGCAACGGGACGCCAAAGGCATCGGCCACGCACTGCATCGTGATATCATCATGCGTCGGCCCGATGCCGCCGGAGGTGATCAGCGCATCATAATCCGCACGTAACCGATTCAGTGCGGCAATAATCCGCGCACATTCATCGGGCACCACGACAATCTCTTCCAGCCGGCAACCGGCGGCAAACATTTGCCGGGCCACCAGATAGGCATTGGCCTCCCGCGTGCGACCGGAGAGAATTTCATTGCCAATAACCAGCATGGCGACGTTACGATGTGTCATTGCGGGCAGTGTAGAAAATAAAAACCTTTTTCTCCAGCGGCACAGTGGCATCCCGCGCTGACAACGTTTATAGTCCCGCCAGATTTAACAAGGGGGCTGTAATGATTTATTTTGACAGCAACAAGCCTGCAGAAACACTGATTCCGTCACTTAAGGCCTTGTTCAGCGACCCGGCACGTTTTTTTGCCGACCTGCCCATTCATCCGTTTTATCGCAACGGCATCTTTTTGTCTTCCATCACCATGCTGCTCTTTTCCTTTCTGGCCGTACCGTTTCATGGCATGGCGACGCTGTTCCTGTTCCCGGTGAGCTGGGCATTGTTCCTGCTGTTCATCTGGGCCTGGTCGCGCTATCTGGGCTGGAGCATGCGCACCATTCCGCGCCTGCCCATGCCGCGGCTGCTGGCCTTCAATATCAGCAGTTACTGCGCCATTCCGCTGGCGCTGCTGGCTATTCCCTATATCGGCCTGCTCGGCCCGCTCGGCAGCATCTACCTGCTTTGGCAGGCGCTGGTGCATCGCGGCAAGGTCAATTCAGCCACGGCATTGATGATGAGCATCGTGCCGGCTGCCGTGCTGGTCGTGATTGGCGTCGTTTTATGGATTGCGGCGCTGTCCGTCAGCTTCCATGTCGGCGAATAATCCGGGCTAACCAATCGTCCAGGCCAGCAGCGCATAGCGCGCGGCCTTGCCAAGGCTCACCAGCAACACAAACAGCCACAACGGGCTGCGCAACAGACCCGCCACCAGACATAACGGGTCGCCGACAAACGGCAACCATGCAAACAGCAACGCCGGTTGCCCGTAGCGTGAAAACCAGCGTTCCGCACGTGCCACGGCAGCCTCGTCCATACGCAGCCAGCGGCGATGCAATGCCGCATTGCCCAGTCGCCCCATGGCATAGGTAATCAGGCTGCCCAGCACATTGCCGGCCGTTGCCGTCAGCACCAGTGCCACCGGCGCGCCCCCTTCATGCAGGCGATACAGCAGCAGCGCCTCCGAACCGCCGGGCATCAGCGTCGAGGAAATCAGCGCAGAAAGAAACAGGCCCCAGTCCATCGGCCAAGGTTAACCGCCTGGTACCAATAGCGACAGGATGCATGGTCTTTATGCAAATGCCAGCGTAAGATTACGCCATGCATGTCCGCGAAGCCCTGCTTGCCCGAAAATCGGTACGCGCCTTTCTGAACCGGCCGCTACCACGGGCCATGATCGAACAAATCCTGGATGCCGCACGACATGCCCCCAGCGGCGCCAATACCCAGCCCTGGCAGGTTGCCGTTGTCAGCGGCGCCCATAAACAGGCCCTGCAACAACAGCTTGAGCATGCGTTTGAGGCGGGCATGCCGCCGCGTATGGATTATCATTATTATCCCCGTCACTGGCACAGCCCGTATCGCGAGCGCCGCCAGGCCTGCGGACTGCAACTGTATCAGGCGCTGGGCATCGACCGCCATGACCGGGCACGGCGACGGCAGCAATGGGCCGCCAATTATCGCGCCTTCGATGCGCCGGTATTTCTTTTTTTCTTTCTCGATGCTGCCATGGAGGCCGGTTCCTGGATTGACTACGGGATGTTTTTACAATCACTCATGCTGGCCGCCGTGGAATGCGGCCTGGCCACCTGTCCCCAGGCGGCACTGGCGGAATATCCCGATATCGTCAGACAATCGCTCGGCTATCAGGAAAATACCGTGTTATTGTGCGGCATGGCGCTGGGTTATGAAAATCGCGAGGCCGCGGTAAATCACTATCGCACACCGCGCGAGGATGTGCATACTTTCACCCGATTCTTCGATTGAACGAACGGCAGGAGCAACACATGCAATCACATCGTATTGCCGTCATGGCATCGGGCAAGGGCAGCAATCTGCAGGTGATCCTGCAGGCCATGGCTGAAGGTCGCTGTCCGGTCGAGGTCGGGCTGGTCATCGCCGACAAGCCCCGGGCCGGCGCACTGGATATTGCCCGTCAGGCCGGTGTACCGCAGGTGCGGTTTCTGGACCCAAAAGGCCATGCCGATCGCACCGCGTTCGATATGGCCTGTGCCGACCTCATTGAGCGGACAAACTGCCAGTGGATTGTGCTGGCCGGCTATATGCGCATTCTTTCTTCCGCGTTTGTGCAGCGGTTCGCCGGACGCATTATCAACATTCACCCATCACTGCTGCCATCCTTTGCCGGCGCCCATGCGGTGGAAGATGCACTGGCCTACGGCGTCAAGGTCAGTGGCTGTACCGTGCATCTGGTGGATGAGGTGCTCGATGGCGGACCGATCCTGGCGCAGGCCGTGGTGCCGGTGCATGACGATGATACCCGCGACAGCCTGCATGCCCGTATCCAGCAGCAGGAACACCGTCTTTATCCGGAAACCCTGGCCCGGATCGTTGAACACGGCTTCTCCGTGGAAGGTCGTACGGTGCACTGGCGGACATAGCCCGGCAGCACGATCAAAAAAAGCAGACCGCCTTACCCTTCCGCACCAACAAGCGATGCCTTCAGCCGCTTCATGGCGCGGGATTCCAGCTGGCGCACCCGCTCAATCGAAATCCCCAGTTCCCCGGCCAGTTCCTTTAGCGTCGCCGGCTCATCAAGCAGATGGCGACGACGGATAATCAGCCGGTCCCGTTCGGGCAACTGTTGCAGCGCCTGTTCGAGCCGTTCATGCTGATGCAGGTTCCAGTCGGATTCGACCACCTGCTCCTCGGGCGAGGCATCCGGCGCCGGCAGGGCCGTGATCATGGTATTGCCTTCACCCTGATCGGCATCCAGCGATACATCGCGTTGCAGAAAAGCATTGGCAATGGCATGAAACTCCTGATTGGAAATGCCGTACTCGTTGGCGATTTCCTCATCCAGTCGCCCCTCGATGGCGGCAATCGCATGACGTGCCTTCTGCAGGCCGGCGAAAATGCGCCGCTGCAGCTTGTTCGTCCCCATCTTGACGATGCTCCATGAACGCAGAATGTAGTCATGGATTTCGGCCCGCACCCACCAGGAGGCATAGGTCATCAGACGGAACCCGCGCGACGGATCGAAGCGCTGAATGGCCTTCATCAGCCCGAGCGTACCTTCCTGAATCAGATCCATTTCCGGCAGCCCGAAATGACGATATTCACGCGCGATTGCCGCCACGGCATGCAGATTCCCCATGACCAGTCGCTGGGCAGCCTGCAAATCCCTGTGTTCAACCCACTGGCGTGTAAACTCAATTTCCTCCTCGCGCGTCATGCGCGGTATGCGGCGCAATTCCCGGTACCAGATATCCAGCGGTGAAAGTTCCCCGCGTTCATAACGCTTGAGCGAACCGTGTTTTATGACAGGAGAGGGGGGTGTATCAGACATAGGTTTCCCCAATATAGGTATGCCCCATGATAAAAACAAGGGAATGATGCTTCGTGGCAACGACCATCATCAACGCATCTCCCGGCAAGCCCGCCATCAGTTATGCGTCTGCCCAGTACCTGTCGCCTGCGCAGCGGCATCAAGCAAGCCCGCATGCCGGAGCAGGGGCTCCACACTCGGCCGGCGACCGCGGAAGTCGATAAAGGCCTGCATGATATCGCGGCTGCCACCGACCGACAGGATACAGCGCCGGAAACGCTCCGCCGTCTCGCGATTGAGAATGCCGTCTTCCTCAAACGCGGCAAACACATCGGCCGACAGCACTTCCGCCCATTTATAGGAGAAATACCCGGCCGCATAGCCACCGGCAAAAATATGGGAAAAGCTGTTCTGGAAGCGATTGAAGGCAGGGGGCCGGATCACGGCCACTTCCCGCCGCACCTCATCAAGCACGTCCTGCACGCTTTGCCGCGCAGGATCAAAACCGGCATGCAGGCGCATATCAAACAGGGCGAACTCGATCTGACGCAGCATCTGCAACGCCGACTGAAAATTCTTCGCCGCCAGCATGCGCGCAAACAGCGTATCGGGAATGGTTTCACCCGTATCCACATGACGTGCGAACATCTGCACGGCTTCCTTCTGCCAGCAAAAGTTTTCCATAAACTGGCTGGGCAGCTCCACGGCATCCCAGGGCACGCCGCGAATGCCGGATACCTCCAGTTCGCATACCTCGGTCAGCATATGATGCAGGCCATGACCAAATTCATGGAACAGCGTCGTCACCTCATCATGCGTCCACAATGCCGGCCTGTCGCCAACCGGCGCATCGAAATTGCATACCAGATAGGCTACCGGCAACTGTAATGTGCCGTCCGGTGTGCGCCAGCGAACCAGGCATTCATCCATCCAGGCGCCGCCGCGCTTGTGCGGCCGCGCATACGGATCAAAATAAAAACCGGCAATCACCTGTTCATCACGGAATACCCGGAAAAAACGCACATCGTCATGCCAGCAAGGCGCATCCTGCTGTTCACGAATCGTGATGCCATACAAACGCTCAACCAGCGCAAACATGCCTGCGAGCACATGATATTCGGGGAAATAGGGCTTCAGCTCTTCCTGCGAGACGGCATACGTCTGTTGCCGCAACTTCTCCGAGGCATAGGCAATATCCCAAGCCTGTAAATCGTGCAACTGCAGCTGATCGGCCGCAAACTGCCGCAACCGGGCCAGATCACGTTCGGCAAACGGCCGGCTTTTCGCCGCCAGTTCCTGCAGAAAGCCCGTGACCTCGCCGACACTTGAGGCCATTTTCGTGGCCAGCGACCAGTCCGCATAACAGGAAAAGCCGAGCAATTCGGCCGCTTCCTGCCGCAGTTGCAGCATCTCATCAATCAGCGGCCCGTTATCCAGTTCGCCCTCGCTGGCCCGTGTGACATAGGCCCGGTACATCGTTTCACGTAAATCACGCCGGTCGGCATACTGCATGAACGGAATATAGGACGGCGCATCCAGCGTAAACAGCCAGCCATCCCTGCCATCGCTTTCCGCCCGCTGCCGGGCCGCCGCGATAACCGATGGCGGCAGGCCCTGAATCTCCTGCGCATCGCGCAGATGCAGTTCAAAGGCTCGCGTGGCATCCAGCACATGTTGTTCGAAATCCGTGCCCAGCTCGCTTAATCGCATCCTGATATCGCGGAAACGCGAACGTGCCGGCTCCTCCAGCTCGGCGCCGGCCAGACGGAAATCGCGCAGCATATGGCGAACCACCTGCTGCTGTTGCGTGTTCAGCGCGGCAAAGGCATCGCTGTCGGCCAGCGTCCGGATGGCGGCAAACAGCCGTTGATTCTGTGCCAGTTCACTTTGCCATGCCGCCATCAGGCTCACGCCCTGCTGATAAACCGGTCGCAGGGCATCGGAATCGCATACGGCATTCAAATGCACGACCGGTCCCCACACACGGCTGATGCGCTCTTCGATGGCCGCCAGCGGCTGCATCAGTGATGTCCAGTCCGGCGCCTTGATCGCACACAGTGCTTCCACCTGCGCACGCCCTTCCGCCAGCACGGCCTGCAGGGCCGGCAGCACATGCTCCGGCCGGATACGATCGAAGGCCGGCAGCGCATTGGGAGAGGTGATTAACAGGGGATTATCATCTAACGCTTCATTCATGTGCGGAACGCTGGCCAGATGCCTGGCAAATGACAAGCCGCCATCGAACTCACAAAAAAGGCGGAGCTTGCGCCCCGCCTGAAGTTGCTTGTTTCTGTTGCTGCTGGCGCCAGTCTAGACGTCAAATATGACGACTCCGTGACATGGCGCACAAAAATGCATGTTATACGCCTTGCGCGTACAGGGCCTGCAAAATGGCGCGGCCGCCGGCAGCGAGGATTTCATCGGCCAGCGTGATGCCCAGCTGCTCCGCTGCATCGGCATCGCCACTGATCCGGCGCTGAATCAGCTTCGAGCCATCGACTTCACCAACCAGCCCCTGCAAATGCAGCTGACCTTCCTGCAGGGTGGCGAATGCCGCAATCGGCACCTGACAGCCGCCTTCCAGCCGCGCCAGAAACGCGCGTTCGGCTCGCGTGCGCACCACCGTCTCCGGGTCGTTCAGGCGATCGACAAGCGCATTGATGTGCGCATCGGCATCGCGCGTCTGGATGCCCAGCGTCCCCTGGGCGACAGCGGGCAGCAACACATCGGTTTCGATGAACTGGTGCATCTGCTGCGCCATGCCCATGCGTCGCACTCCGGCTGCGGCCAGGATCACCGCATCCACTTCCTGCCCCAGCTTGGACAGACGCGTCTGGATATTGCCGCGAATGGAAACGAATTCGAAGGAGGGATAACGCTGTTTGAGCTGGGCAATGCGGCGCAGGCTGGAGGTGCCGATACGCGCGCCTTCCGGCAGGCTGTCCAGTCCGCCGCCGGTGATCGTCGCAATCGCATCGCGCGGATCCTCGCGCCGCGGATTGGCGCGAATGCTCGTGCCTGCCGGCAGCTGTGTCGGCACATCCTTCATCGAATGCACGGCGATATCGGCACGGCCATCGAGCAGCGCCTCGTCGATTTCCTTGGTGAACAGCCCCTTGCCGCCAACCTTGGCCAGCGGCACATCGAGAATCTTGTCGCCGCGGGTCACGATGCGCACCAGCTCCGTGGTGATCGACGGGTCCAGTCGTTGCAGTTCATGCGCGACATACTCGGCCTGCCACAGGGCAAGCGGCGAACGTCGGGTAGCAATGCGAATATGGGTCACAGATATCTCCTTTTCAGCGACGGCAGCATGGCACGGAAATGCAGGTCTGCCAATGGCTTCGTCTTCAGGCAAACTCCGGCAGGATATGCGCGGGGAACACCGGCCCGTCCACACAGACCCGGCGATAATATTCCCGGCCATTCTCCAGCGTCTTGACCACGCAGCCGGCACAACCACCGATCGCACAGGCCATATGCTCCTCCAGACTGAGCCAGGTCGGAATGCCCAGCTCGCTTCCTAAACGCGCCACGGCATGCAGCATCGGATGCGGTCCACAGGAGAGCAGCACGCAGCGCTGCCGCTCGTCCTCCGGCAGGGCTTCCAGATACTGCCGCGCCAGACCGGGCACATGGCCTTCATAGCAACCGTACAGGCCGGCATTCGAGGCCAGACGACAGGCAATGCCGCGCTCGGCCAGCGAGCGAATGGTCAGAATCGCAGGACCATCAATGCCGGGCAACAGGTCCTGCGCCGGTTGCAGAGCGAACGGAAAGGCGACTTCGGAGCCGGCAAACAGCACGACATCGGCCTTGCCCTGCACGCGATCGGCGACAAAAATCATCGGCGGAATGCCGACGCCGCCGCCGATCAGGACATAGCGCCGGCTGCTATCGCTCAGATCAAACGGCACGCCAATCGGCCCCATCACGGCCAGATGTTCGCCGGTTTTGCGCTCGGCCAGCAGGGCCGTGCCTTCGCCGACCACCTTGTATAACAGGTCGATGGTGCCGCGCCCGGGGTCGGCCAGCATGATCGAAATCGGCCGGCGCAACGGACGCTCGGCGGAGACACGCAAATGCACGAACTGCCCCGGCTGCGCATGCGCGGCAATCTCCGGCGCATGCAGGCGCATAATCCACTGATCGCCGGCATGCCCGGCATGCGCCAGTACCCTGGCCTGCTGCTCAAAAATCCGGTTGCGCTGCTCAGTCAAGAATCTTTCCCCGCTGATAGACGAGCCTGCCCTGCTTGAGGGTGTAACAAACCCGGCCGCTCATCTCCCTGCCGTGCCAGGGCGTGTTTTTCGATTTGGAAAACAGGGCTTCGCGATCCAGCACCCAGCGTTCTGTCGCATCGAAGATACACACATCGGCTGGCGCGCCGATGGAGAGCGTACCGCCGTCCAGCCCCAGCAGCCGTGCCGGATTGAGGCTCATTTTGGCAATGAGTTCGGACATCGACAACACGCCGTCGCGCACCAGTTGCAAGGAGACCGGCAGCATCGTTTCCAGCCCGACAATACCGAAGGCGGCGCAGGACAGGCCGCAGCGCTTGTCATCGATATGGTGCGGCGCATGATCGGTGGCGATGACGCTGATCGTGCCGTCGCGCAGACCTTCAACGACAGCCTGCCGGTCCGCCTCGGTTCTGAGCGGCGGACTCATCTTGGCATCGGCATTATAGGCCATGACTTCTTCCTCGGTCAGGGCGAAATGATGCGGTGCGGCCTCCGCCGTGACCTGCAGTCCTTCCCGCTGCGCCTCGCGCACCAGGGCGACGGCCCCGCGTGTGGAAATATGGGCCACATGGTAGCGACCGCCGGTGCGGCGCGTGAGCATGATGTCGCGCGCGATCATCGCGTCCTCACCCTCGGCCGGCATGCCTTCCACACCGAGCTGCGTGGACATCCAGCCTTCGTTGATGCAGCCGCCATCGGTCAGTTGTTTGTCCTCGGCATGCTGAATGACCAGAAAACCGAAGCTGGACGCATATTCCAGCGCCTTGCGCATCACGCCCGCATGCCAGACAGGCATGCCGTCATCGGAAAAGGCCACGGCGCCGGCGCGGGCCAGCTCACGCATTTCCGTCAGCTCCCTGCCGGCCAGGCAGCGGCTGACCGCCCCGATCGGATGCACCTCGCAGAGCCCGACCTGACGGGCACGCATAATCACCTGGGTGACAACGCCGGCATGATCCAGCGTCGGCTGCGTATTGGGCATGCAGCACATGCGGGTCACGCCGCCGGCCACGGCCGCGCGCGAGGCCGACTCGATATCCTCTTTCCATTCCTGCCCCGGCTCGCGCAGGTGCACATGCATATCGATGAGCCCGGGGCATACGACGAGCCCGCCGACATCGAGTTCCTGCACCGCGCCATCATTACTCAGCCCCTGGCCGATGGCGGCAATGCGACCGTCTTCAATACGCAGATCCGCGATCTCATCGCATCCGTTGGCCGGGTCAATGATGTGTCCGTTGCGCAATAACAGGCTGCTCATGTGTCCGCTTCCCCTTCTGTCTGGGCACCGCTTAGGGCCGTCAGCACGGCCATGCGCACGGCCACGCCATGCTCCACCTGATCGAGGATGCGCGCATGCGCCGAGTCGGCCACATCCGAGGCGATTTCCACGCCGCGGTTCATCGGCCCCGGATGCATGACCAGGCAATGATCACCGGCGGCGGCCAGCCGTTGGCGATTCAGGCCATAGGCCTCATGGTATTCGCGAATGGACGGAAAACTGCAGGCGGAGGTCAGACGCTCGTTTTGCACGCGCAGCATATAGAGCACATCGGAGCCGGGAATGGCCGCATCGAAATCATGAAACACCTCGCAGCCATAG
>WFNX01000009.1 GCA_015488375.1 Mariprofundaceae bacterium
CGCGCTTTCCGCACCGGCCGTAGAAGCGCTTTCCCGCGGCACGGCCGCGGCAGGGGTATGGATGAATACCGGCGAGGGTGGCCTCTCCCCCTATCATCTGGAGGGCGGCGGTGATCTGATCTTTCAGATCGGCACGGCCCGCTATGGCGTGCGTGATGCCGAAGGCCGGCTGGATGATGACAAACTGCGTGCGGTGGCGGAGCGAGTCGTGGCCTTTGAAATCAAGCTGGGGCAGGGGGCGAAGCCGGGCAAGGGAGGCATGTTGCCGGGCGGCAAGGTGACAGAGGAGATTGCCGCGATACGCGGCATTCCGGCAGGGCAGGACTCCATCAGTCCGAATCGCAATCCGGATATCGGGAATGTTGAGCAACTGCTGGACTATCTGGCACATGTTCAGGAAGTGACCGAACGGCCGGTGGGCATCAAAATTGTAATGGGTTCCGGGCAATACATCCGTGAAATGTGCGAGGCCATTCTCAGGCGCGGTCCGGGTTCGGAACCCGACTTTATCACCATTGATGGTGCCGACGGCGGTACCGGTGCAGCCCCTCAGGTACTGGCCGATCATGTCGGCATGCCGTTGGATGAGGGCTTGCCGCTGCTGGTGGATATTCTGATTGAATACGGCCTGCGCCAGCGCATCGACGTGATTGCCTCCGGCAAGCTGGTGACCTCGGCAGCCGTGGCCCGGGCTTTGTGTCTGGGGGCGGATTTCTGCGTATCGGCGCGCGGATTTTTATTGTCGCTGGGTTGTATCCAGTCCATGCAGTGTCATCTGGATACCTGCCCGACCGGCATCACCACCCATGATCCGCGCCTGCAGCGCGGGCTGGATGTGGAGAGTCGCAGTGCGCGTGTGGCGCGCTATGCCGAGTGGATGAACAGCGAGGTGGATATGATCGCCCATTCCTGTGGGCTGGATAATGCCCACGAATTTCGGCGTAAGCATGCGCGTATCATTGCCACCGCCGGCAAGAGCATTCCCATGCACGAATTATATCCGTATCCGGAGGGCGCGCTGAAATAGCCGCGTAAACCATCGGTGTTCCTCATGCGCGGCAGGCGCTAGGCTGCGCCGCTATGCAAGGATTCGTTGAACTGTTTATCGCCGCTGTACTGATCTCGACCACTATCGAATGGTATCTGGACTGGCGTCAGCAGCGTCATGTGCAGGCGGCGCGTGCTGCGGTGCCGGCACGTTTTGCCGGCGTGGTTGATTTGCCTGCCCATCAAAAGGCGGCGGACTATACCATCGCCAAATTGCGGCTGGGCCGGATCGCCCGTCTGTGGAGCGTGGCCCTGCTGTTGCTGTGGACGCTGGGCGGTGGCCTGGACTGGCTGGATAGCTGGGTGCGCGCGCAGGGGCTGTCGCCGCTGGCCACCGGTGTTACGGTCATGCTGGGCTTCTTTGTCGCTTCTCATGTGCTGGAGATACCACTGGAAATCTGGTCCACGTTCGGCGTGGAGTCGCGCTTCGGCTTCAATCGAATGACGCCCCGGCTGTATTTCAGCGATCAGCTCAAGCAACTGGTGCTGATGCTGGCGCTCGGTGCGCCGCTGGCCTGGGTTATGCTGTGGCTGATGCAGTCGGCGGGCGCGTACTGGTGGTGGTATGCCTGGCTGGTATGGACGGCGTTTTCACTGTTCATGGTCTGGGCCTTTCCGACATGGATTGCGCCGCTGTTTAATCGCTTCGAGCCCCTGCCGGACGGTGAGCTGAAATCGCGGATCGAGGCCCTGCTGGCGCGTTGCGGCTTTACGGCCAGCGGCCTGTTCGTCATGGATGGCTCGCGCCGCTCGGCACATGGCAATGCGTATTTCACCGGCTTTGGCAAGGCCAAACGCATTGTGTTTTTTGATACCCTGCTGAAATCGCTGGATGTGGACGAAACCGAGGCGGTGCTGGCCCATGAGCTGGGGCATTTCCGCCACGGGCATGTCAAGAAACGGCTGCTGCTGATGAGCGGACTTTCCCTGCTGGCCTTTGCCGTGCTCGGGCAACTGGCGGAGGCGCCATGGTTTTATCATGCGCTCGGCGTTTCCCGGCCATCCGATTATATGGCCCTGCTGCTGTTCATGCTGACGATGCCGGTGTTCTTCTTCTGGCTGGGGCCGCTGTCCAGCGCGTTTTCGCGCAGGCATGAATTTGAGGCCGATGCCTATGCCGTGGCGCATGCCGATGGCGAGAAGCTGATTTCCGCACTGGTCAAAATGTATGAGGAGAATGCCGCGCCGTTATCGCCTGATCCGTGGTATTCGGCATGGCACGATTCGCATCCGCCGGCCATGATTCGCATTGCGCACCTAGAGCGGTGCATGAATGGCGGGGAGGCAAGGCATGGCTGAGATCGAACTGCTGTCACCGGCCGGCACGCTGAAAAATATGCGTTATGCCTTTGCCTATGGCGCTGATGCGGTTTATGCCGGCCAGCCGCGCTATTCCCTGCGCGTGCGCAATAATGATTTTCAGCTGGAGAACCTGAAAACGGGCATCGATGAAGCGCATGCCCTGGGCAGGAAGTTTTTTGTTGCCAGCAATCTGTTGCCGCATAATAACAAGCTGAAACGCTATCTGGAGCATATGCAGCCGGTGATCGAGATGGGGCCGGATGCGCTGATCATGGCCGATCCGGGACTGATCGCCATGGTTCGTGAGCGTTGGCCGCAGGTGCCGATTCATTTGTCCGTGCAGGCCAATACGGTGAACTGGGCAGCCGTCAAATTCTGGCAGTCGGTCGGCATATCCCGCGTGATTCTGTCGCGCGAGTTGTCGCTGGATGAGGTGGAGGAAATCCGTCAGCGCTGCCCGGATATCGAAATCGAGGTGTTTGTGCATGGTGCCCTGTGCATCGCCTATTCCGGGCGCTGTCTGCTGTCCGGCTATTTCAATCACCGCGATGCCAACCAGGGCACCTGCACCAATGCCTGTCGCTGGGAATATGGCATGGAGGCCGCCGGCGAAGATGTGTCCGGCGACGTGATTCCGATTCAGGTCATGGACGGGCTCAATGCGCAGCCGTTTTCCTCCTGCGGCGATCAGCCGCGCCATCCGCTGGCCGATCAGGTGTATATGCTGAGCGAACCGAACCGGCCGCATGAGCCCATGCCGGTGTTCGAGGACGAGCACGGAACCTATATCATGAATTCCAGGGATCTGCGTGCCGTGCAGCATGTTGAGCGCCTGGTTAACATCGGCGTGGATTCGCTGAAAATCGAGGGGCGCACAAAATCGCATTATTATGTGGCGCGCACCGCCCAGGTGTATCGGCAGGCCATTGATGATGCACTGGCCGGCCGTCCTTTCGATCAGGGTCTGATGCAGCGGCTCGATGCGCTGGCCAATCGCGGCTATACCGATGGTTTCTATACGCGCAAACGCGCCTCGGCGGCGCAAAACTATGTCACGGGCAATTCACAGTTCCTGACGCAGCGTTTTGTCGGGGAAATCGAGGCCTATGATGCAGCCAGCGGCATGGCCACCGTGGAGGTGAAGAATCGCTTTGCCGTGGGCGATCGGATGGAGTTATTGAGCGGTCGGGGCAATGCCTTTTTTAACCTGCAGGCCATTGAGGATGCCAACAGCGGCGCGGCCATGGAGGTCGCCCCCGGCAGCGGGCATCTCGTGCGTATTCCGCTGCCGCATGATCCCGGCGAGCTGGCTTTGCTGGCCGTCGATCTTCCGGTTTGAAACCATTGTTCGCGTGCGTCCGGATTACTCCTTGATTATCTATGGGTTTTGCGCACAGTTCGCGCAAATTTAAATTACAGGGGTTTTCAGCCAATGAAAGCAATTACCAAAAATGTACTGCTGGACAAAGCCAGGGAGATGGGTCTGAAAGGATTGTCCAAAAAGAAGAAGCATGAAATTATTTATGCCATCCAATTGGCCGAGGGAAATACGGATTGCTTTAAACGCATTCCGGATTGTGCCATTGAGGATTGTCTGTATCGCGCCGAGTGCGTCTGATTTTTGCAAGGGGGCCGCAAGGCCTCCTTTTTTATGCCTCCTGAGCTTCCAGTTTGGCGGCAATAAACTGCCGGTGACCCAGCCCGATCAGTTCGCTGGTGCGGCGAATCAGTTGTTCTTCATAAGGATCAACATGGCCATCTGCCATGGCCACGCTCCATAGATCGGCGATAATGTCCTGACGCTCGGCCGTGGAATAATGTTGAATAATGACCGAGGTGAACTGGTGCAGATCCAGTGCCTGTTCCGCTGTTGCTTGGGCGCGTTCGATGAGGGCACGGATTTCAGCCTCATCCATTTGGAAGCGTTGTTGCAGCAAGTGCAGGATCTGTTCATGTTCCGTTTTTTCCAGGCGTCCGTCCATACGCATGATTTCGGTCATCAATGCGGCGACAGCCAGTACGATCGTGTGTTTCTTTCGGGGCGCTGCACCATCTTCCGTTCGTTTCCACAGCTGTTTGAGTGACTCGATCATCGATTGCTCCATTGCACCAGGAGCATAACGCTATGTCGGAGCGTGTCCATGTCATGTTTGTGTCTTTTGACACGAGCAATCCTATCAGCAGAATAATGAAAATTTTTTAATAAATAATGCTTGACACTTTATTTAAGATATATTTATGATACAGTTTAATTGACGTTGGAGGAGGTGGAATCGTGGTGCACAATGTTTCATCCGAGGGCCAGAATTATAATTTGACCATTGTGAAATGGTTTGCCATCTGTGCGGTGATTTATTTGGTTGTCGGAGCTTTGGTAGGGGATTTCATTGCTTGGGAACTGGCTTTTCCATCGCTGAATCTTAATGAGTATCTGAGCTTTGGTCGTATTCGTCCGCTGCATACGAATGCAGTAATTTTTGCGTTTGGTGGTTGTACCCTGATGGCGACGGCTTTTTATGTGGTCCAGCGAACCTGTGCTGTACCATTATGGAGTAATAAACTCGCCTGGTTTACGTTCTGGGGTTGGAATCTGATAATTGTTCTGGCCGTTGTTTCATTCCCTTTGGGTTGGACGCAGGGCAAGGAATATGCCGAACTTGAATGGCCAATTGACATACTGATTGCAGTGGTATGGCTCTCCTATATGTTCAATTTCATTATGACCATTGCCAATCGGCGCAGTTCCCATATTTATGTAGCAAACTGGTTCTTCCTTGGCATGATGATCATGATTACCTATTTGCATGTTGTGAACTCACTGGCGGTTCCTGTTACGATGACCAAGTCCTATTCCATATTTTCAGGTGTGCATGATGCGATGATTCAATGGTGGTGGGGGCATAATGCGGTGGGTTTTTTCCTTACGGCAGGTTTTCTCGGCATTATGTATTATTTCATTCCCAAACAGGCTGATTTGCCGATTTATTCCTATCGTTTATCAGTTCTGCATTTTTGGGCCCTGATGTTTGGCTATGTCTGGCTTGGCGCGCATCATTTGCAGTATACGGCTTTGCCGGATTGGGCGGGATCTCTAGGTGCAGCGGTTTCCATTGCCATGATTATTCCATCGTGGGGTGGTGCCATTAATGGCCTGATGACCCTTTCCGGCGCATGGAATAAATTGCGGGAGGATTATGTGCTCCGCTTTCTGATCGTGTCGCTGGCCTTTTATGCGATGTCTACCTTTGAAGGACCTGTCATGTCATTGAAAACAGTTAATGCCCTGTCCCACTATACCGACTGGACAATTGGGCACGTGCATTCCGGTGCATTGGGTTGGGTGGCCATGGTGTCTATTGGGGCGATTTATCATCTGGTAACGCGCTTGTGGAAAACTGAGATTTATTCGGTGGGCTTGGTGAATGGACATTTCTGGATTCATACCATTGGTACAGTGATTTATATCTGCGCCATGTGGGTGTCCGGCATTATGCAGGGCCTGATGTGGCGTGCGACAGATGATTACGGCAATCTGGCCTATACATTCGCAGAAACAGTTGTGGCGATGCATCCTTACTATGTACTGCGGTCGGTGGGTGGCCTGCTGGTCTTGCTCGGTTCGCTGATTATGTTGTACAACATTGTGATGACGATCCGCACTGCAGGGCAGCCAAAAGTTGCCGCAGCAAGGGCTTAAGGGGGGCGTTATGGGACTGAAAAGAATCATTGTTGATTATCTTGGTCGTTCACTTGATCCCCAGAAACGACGGGAACGAAAGTCATTCCAGGAATCGCTGGAGCAAAATATATGGGGTCTTGTGGTTATGGTTGCGATTGTCGTGTCGATTGGCGGGATTGTGGAAATTGTTCCGCTCTTCTATTTGGACAACACGGTTGAGAAGCTGACCAAGGAAGAGGATGGTATTCGTCCATATACGGCACTGGAACTGGAAGGGCGTGATGTGTATATCCGTGAGGGTTGCTATCTTTGTCATTCCCAGATGATCCGTCCCTTCCGGGATGAAAAGGAACGTTATGGTCATTATTCGCTGGCGGCAGAGTCCAAATATGATCACCCGTTCCAGTGGGGTTCCAAACGAACCGGGCCGGATTTGGCGCGTGTCGGCGGTAAGTATTCAGATGAGTGGCATATTCAGCACTTACGTGCCCCCCGCTCACTGGTTCCGGAGTCAGTGATGCCGAACTATGCATTTCTGGAGAAGCATTCCATTGATGCTTCTCTGACAGAGAAAAAGATGCGAGCGCTGGCGGCAGTAGGGGTTCCCTATAGCAATGAAGATTTCGTGGGTGCCGCTGCTGCGGTGCAAGGCAAAACGGAAATGGATGCACTGGTCGCCTACTTGCAAGTGCTGGGAACAATGGTGAAATTTGAGCCAGGGAAGGATTATCGTGAGTGACCTGATTCGTGACTTCTTTCATACCGACTGGCATGCCATGACCTCTAGCGATTGGGCGGGTTTGGTGATTGTCCTGATTCTGACGGTGTTGATGGCAGGACTGTATGTCTGGGTATTGCGCCCTTCGAACAAGGAGAAATTCGAGCAGTACCGTGATTTTGTAAATAAAGACAGGGATGATGATGCGAGGAGGGAGGTTGAGCATGGCCAAACAAGATAATCAGCCGCAGCGTGTTCGCGACACAGGACATGAATGGGATGGAATCCGTGAACTGACCAATCCGCCTCCGCGTTGGTGGATGATTGCGTTCCATGCCAGCTGGATATGGTGTGTTGTTTATTTCATTCTGTATCCGTCCATTCCTTTGGTGCATGACTATACACGTGGGATTCTGGGGTGGACCCAGATCAAAGAATTTAAGGAAGCCGTACGTGAGGGAGAAGCTATGCGTGCGCCCTATCTGAAAAAGATCGCCGCTATGGATGGGCAACAGTTGCTGGCTGATGAAGAGATGCGCAATTTTTCGGAATCTTATGCCAAGGCAATATTTGGTGATAACTGTGCTGCATGTCATGGTGCCGGTGGTGAAGGAGCACCGGGGCTGTTTCCTGTATTGGCGGATGATGATTGGTTGTATGGAGGGGATATTGATACGATCATCGAATCCATTACTGATGGACGTCAGGGCGATATGCCTGCTCATGCGGGAGTGCTCAGCGATGATGAAATCAATAAACTGACGGATATGGTGATAGCCGCTTCTAAAGGAAAAGCAACAAAGGAACAGTTTATGTTGTTTGATGAAGCGGGTTGCAGTGGTTGTCATGGTGAGAATGCAGCTGGTGGGGCCATCAATGATCTTGGTACCGGGGCGGCGAATCTGACAGATCAGATATGGCGCTTTGGCAGTAGCCGGGAGGACATTTTGCGTACTATTCGTTATGGTGTGAATCAGGAAGGCGTGGAGGGCACACGGGAGGCCATCATGCCGGCTTTCGGTGAGAAGCTTACGCCTGAGGAAATCAAGATGCTGGCTGTCAAGGTCTATGGTTTTGGTGGCGGAAAGTAACGGTTTGCGGAGGGAGTAGTCATGGATGCTGTGGTTATCGGGACGATCATCAGCCTGGTTTGTACACTACTGATTATCGGATATCTGGCCTATCGCTTCTTTGTGATTATCGGCAGGGGTGGCGATGATAGTTAGAGCGGCAGGGTGATTATGAGAAGGGAGGTGTTACACCTCCCTTTTGCTTGAACAGACGGAACAGGAGCGATTATGGACGCTAAAGCGCATAAGGATATTGAAGAGCTCTATCAGGATACCGTGCACTGGCATGTGAACACGGGAGGAGAAACCATTCATGCCAAGCGTGTGCCGGGTTTTTTTCGTACCCTGAAATGGTATACAGGTTCATTATGGCTGCTGTATTTTATTCTTCCCTATTTTCGCTGGGAGGGAGATCAGGCAATTTTGTTTGATATTCCGCACCGCCAGTTTCATTTTTTTGCACTGACGATCTGGCCCCAGGATATATGGATGCTGTCGCTGGTGCTGATTTTGTTGGCTATGACATTATTTGGCGTTACGGCTGTAGCTGGACGCGTATGGTGTGGCTATTTCTGTTTTCAGACTGTCTGGACGGATTGGTTTACATGGCTGGAAGAAAAAATCGAGGGTAATCCGATTCAGCGTCGCAAGCTGGATGCTGCGCCATGGACATTGCGTAAGGTTCGTTTGAAGTTGTTCAAACATGTGTTGTGGATGCTTATTGCTGTCCTTACAGGCATTACATTTGCAGCGTATTTCACCGATGTCTATCAGTTATGGGCAGACTATCTGACACTGCAGGCACCGCTGGTGGCATGGGTGGTGTTGGCTGCATTTATTTTTGGCACCTACGTGTTTGCCGGATTTATGCGGGAACAGGTGTGTTTCTGGCTATGTCCCTATGCCCGTATTCAGTCGGTCATGGTGGATAAAGACACAATTATGCCGACTTACGATTACAAACGCGGAGAGCCCAGGGGAAAAGTCCGGGGCAAGGGTGTTAGTGAGCGGGGCGATTGTATTGATTGCCGTTTATGTGTGGGCGTTTGTCCGACGGGAGTAGATATTCGTGAAGGTATGCAGGAAGGGTGTATTACCTGTGGCCTTTGCATTGATGCATGTAATGGCGTTATGGAGAAGGTCGGGCGTCCCAAAGGTTTGATTCGCTATGCATCGCGTAAGGAAATGGCCGGGGAAAAACTCAGGCCGTTTTTCAGGCGCCCGAGAGTATGGGCCTATTTGTCCATTTTCCTGTTATCGGCTGGTGGTATTGTGTATGGCCTGACGCATATTCCGCCGGTAGAGCTTTCTATTGTCCATGAACGACAGCCATTGTTTACGCGCATGTCCGATGGAAGTATCCAGAACAAGTATACCATCAAGGCTGTGAACAAGACATCACAGAACCTTCATTTCCGCCTTTCTATCCGAGGCATGGATCATGTTCGGGTTCGTTTGGAGGAGGCCGGAGATATTGTTTTGCATGCGGGAAGGACAGTACCTATCCGGGTTTTTCTGCAGGCGATGCCTGCCCAGCTGAAGAAAGAAAAGACAAAAATTTATTTTGTGCTTGAGAGTGTGTCTGGTAAGGATAAAATTAAAATCAGTAAGCGCTCTGTGTTTATCGGTCCCGGGAAAAGGTAAGGAACATGCTTAGTGAACAGGTGAAGTCTGATTTAAAGAATCCATGGTTGCGGGGCGTGATTGCTATTGTTGTGGTTACGGTATCGGTAAATATTGGTTTTATCAGTTATGCCTTCTGGTTTCCACCCAACCTGGTAGTGAAAGACTATTATGAAAAGGGAAAAAATTATTTTCATAATGCTGAAATTCGGAGGCAGGAGTCTGCAACGGCTTGGCGTTTACAATTACTGGTACCTGAACATACAAAGCTTGATCATCAGCAGATGTATCGGGTGTATGTGGTTGACCATGCCGGGCAACCGGTTCGTCATGGCCGGGTCACACTTTTCGCTTATCGTCCGAGTAATGCTCAGGATGATTTTCGCGTTGAGCTTCCCTATGCAGATATCGGAACGTTTGCTGCCAAGGTGCGCTTTTCGCTGCCAGGTCATTGGGATTTGATTGCACGGATTACCGCTGGTGATCGCCAGTACGATGTTGCAAAGCGAATTTTTGTCGAGAAATAGCAGGCCACTGCAGAATGAGTTTGCATGAGTGGCAGCCCTTGATGCTGTTGTTGTCGTGAGAGGCAATACGATCGAAGACCGGTGTTTTCATTGCGGGTTGCCAGCCAGGGGGGCTGCAGCATGTCAGGGGGCTGTGGATGGCCATACGCATCGCTTTTGTTGTAGCAGCTGTCTAACCGTATGTCAGGCTATTCATGAGGCTGGTCTGGCCGGTTTCTATGAACGTGTGCAGCGGCGGGAAGCGGAAATTGCACCACCACCGGATATGCCGGTTGATATCGACCAGTATGATCTTGATGAAGTTCAGCAGGAGTTTGTCACTTGCCATGGTGGCTCGCGTCGGGAGGCCATGTTGCTGATCGAGGGGATTCATTGTGCAGCCTGTATATGGTTAATTGAGAATGCCTTGCATGCACTGACCGGTATTGAGTTGGCGGAAGTAAATCTGGCACGCCAGCGCTTACGGATAGTTTGGGATGATTCACGACAATCCCTGTCCGCCATCATGCGGCGTCTGGCCGCCGTAGGCTATGCTGCACTTCCCTATAATCAGGAAATGGCAGAAGGCCAGATACAGCGATATAACCGGCGCGTGCTGTTTCGTATGGGATTTGCTGCTTTTGGCGCTTTGAATATCATGTGGATTTCCATTGCATTATATGCGGGCGCGTTTTCTGGTATCAGTAGTGAGTATCAGTCTTTCTTTCACTGGGTCAGTTTCGCGATTGCCACGCCTGTGTTGTTGTATTCCGGAGGTCCTTTCCTTACTGGTGCCTGGCGGGGGATACGACAGATGAAATTGACCATGGATCTGCCCATTGCGATTGGTGCATTGGCGACATATGGCTATTCCCTGTGGCAGATGCTCCATGGCTATACTCAAGTGTATTTTGATACGGTTGTTGTTTTTCTGTGTGTGATTCTTATCGGTCGCTATCTGGAGACCTTGGCGCGCAGGAATGCCACATCGGCCTCGTTACGCCTGATGGAATTGCAGCCACGTATGGCGACGCGTCTGATCGGGCAAAGCGAAGAACGTGTTGCTGTCCGGAAACTGCACGTAAATGAACGTGTGCTGGTACGGGCAGGAGAGCGCATTCCTGTAGATGGTGAGGTATTGGACGGTGCAAGCCATGTGGATGAATCACTGTTAACGGGTGAGCCCATGCCAATCGCCAAACAGAAGGGGGACGAGGTTGTGGCGGGTGCAGTCAATATGGATGCGCCACTGATGATTCGGGTACGTCAGACTGGTAATGCCACGACATTGGCCCAGATTATTCATTTGGTCGAGAAAGCTCAGGAGAGTAAAGCTCGTGTACAGCGTCTCGCCGATCGCATTGTTCCCTGGTTTGTTGCGGTGACGTTAATGCTGTCTCTGCTGACATTTGCTTTCTGGTACCAGCAGGATATGGATACAGCACTGCTTGCAGCAGCAGCAGTTCTTATTATCACTTGTCCTTGTGCGCTGGGCTTGGCCACGCCGATGGCGATTGCGGTCAGTTCCGGTCTGGGTGCCAGCGAAGGTGTACTGATTCGTAATGCCGAGGCTCTGGAGAGGCTCTCGGATATTAATCATGTGGTTTTCGATAAAACCGGCACGTTGACGGAAGGGCGTATGAAGGTGGTGTCATTCCGGTCGATGCGAGATGATATGGATGATATCTCATTGTTGCAGCTAGCTGCATCTCTGGAACGTCATTCCCCTCATCCACTTGCTCGTGCTATTTGCGAACTGGCGGAGTCGCAAGGATTGACAAATCAGCCGGTTGAAACTCTGGAAGTGATAATGGGACAGGGGGTTGGCGGCTGTGTTGGGGGACATCAGGTATGGCTAGGCAATTTGCGTTTGATGAAAGAGAAGAGAGTTGCATTCATTGATACCTATGAGGAAGAAAGCAGGCGGATTCAACAAGGGATGGGGATTGCTGTGTGGTTGGCTGTCGATGGGCAGGTTGTGGGTATGATTCATCTGCAGGATCGTCTGCGTGAGGGGGCTGCCGAGGTGGTGGAACACTTACGCAAGAAAGGGATAGGGATGACGCTATTAACGGGTGATTCGCGCCAAGCTGCTGAAGCGATTCGTCAGCAGTTGGGAGAGATGGCAATTGTGACCGATGTGTCGCCTGCGGAAAAGGCAGAAGCTGTTCAGCAGTTATCGCAGCAGGGGAAAAAGGTACTTATGGTGGGCGATGGTGTGAATGATGCACCGGCCTTGGCTTTGGCGGATATTGCCATTGCCATGGGGTCGGGAGCGGATCTGTCCATGCAGTCTTCGGATGTGGTGTTGATGGGGTCAGATATTTGCAAGGTGTTGTATGCGATTGAACTGGGAAGGCAGACGCTGGAAACGGTTCGTCAGAACCTCCAGATCTCATTACTGTATAATATGTTATTGGTGCCTGCTGCCATGGGAGCATTTGTCACGCCGGTATTTGCTGCGATTGCCATGCCTGTAAGTTCTCTGCTGGTTATTGGCAATGCCATCCTGATTCGTCAGCGTATGAGGAGAAGGGACTGACAGGGCGCTTTTCAGTCACCCTGTCAGTAGGGAGATTCATTTCAAAGTTTTCAGGAAGGCGACAATGGCATCAGCTTTTTCGCCACAGCGTCTCTGATTGCCCATACGGGTTTTGGCTTTTTCGTTACCGGTCAGTTCCTTGATGGCTTGTTTGGATTTACACACCCATGCTTTAAGGTTTTCTTCCGTCCAGACCCAGTCTCCATTTTTCAGCGCTTCGCTGTATTTATACCCTTCAACACTGCCCACTTTCCTTCCAACGATGCCGAATAGATTAGGGCCATTCTTGTTTTTCCCGCCCTGTTCAAAGGTATGGCAGGCTTTACATTTGGATTCCGGGCCAGCAAATGCATCATGGCTTGTCAAGGCAAGGGAGGCAAGACTCAGGGCGCTAAGGAATAACACGGTTTTCTTCATAGCAATCTCCTTAAGATTTATTTATGATGCATGTTATCATGCGTGTAGCTCTTTCGTCAAGTACGAGAGAGACATAAAATTTTCGCATTGCGCATTTGTTTATATCAAGCGTAAGCGTTAAGCTCGTTTTTATCCAGGGAGGAACAGTATGAGTGTGATCTATGGCTTGATTCCAGGGATGATTCTTCTGGGGCTCGTGAGTGTGCTGGTGTTTTTCTGGGCGGTACGCAGTGGTCAGTACGATGACATGGAGGGCCCAGCGCACCGGATACTGGATGATGATGACATGAATGATGGTGATTCCCCGAAATCCTGAACCGTACTCTGGTTTATCATGCTGTCTGAAATACATGGTGTTAGTTTGTTCATGATGCTGGCCATGGGCTTCTTCGGAAGTCTCCATTGTATCGGCATGTGTGGTGGTTTGGTTGCCGCCCTTTCTCTGGGTCGGAGCAGGGTATGGTGGTTGGGGTTAATAGTTTATCAGGCTGGACGGATTCTCAGTTATATGTTGCTGGGGCTGTTAGCTGGCATGGCAGGCATGGTGTTGTATGGCTTTGATGATATGGGATTTCAGAAGATACTGGCATTGCTGGCAGGCTTGGCGATGCTGATGTTTGCATTAAACTTATTGGGCTGGTTGCCAGATCCGCTTGGCCGTGTGGCATCACGCTCATATCAATATCTTGGTTTGGCCAGACTGGTGCAGACAGCTGCCAGTCATGCACGACCATATGGCTGGCTGGTACTGGGAATGGCAAATGGATTACTTCCCTGTGGCTTAGTGTATGCGGCTCTGGCATTGGCGGTCGCCGCAGATAATATGCTGTCGGCTATTGGCATGATGTTGTGGTTTGGTTTGGGGACTGTACCAGCTATGCTGTTCGCCCCTTGGCTGCTTACTCGTCTATCAGCAGTATTTCGCAGGAAACTTTTGCTATTTTCCGCCCTTCTGATAGCCCTTATGGGAGGTGTGGTGCTATGGCGTGCTTTTGCTATGCATGGGCATGTTATGGCGATGTAGTGGGGGTGGGTTTACAAAATGAAGCTGTGCCGCAGCATCCTGTTCCAGAAGCACTTCTAGTCCGATGGCTGGATAACGCAAGCGGAGGCTCTTGTTTTGTAACCGATGTGCTTGCGGTGCCGGGCCAAAACGGGATTCGATATTTTTTCTGTCGATATTGATACTGGGAATCAGTGTGAGCTCCCTGACTCGCAGTTCTTGTGCCAGTTGCAGGTCTTCTGCACTGATATTCATTCGTGCGACAAGGTTGGGGTACAGGTGAGGGAGCGTAGCTCGACTTTCGATATCATGTAGTTGTGTCTTGCTGGCGTCGAGAAGAAGAATTACTTTGGAATGGTCAGCAATGGATGGGAAGAATGCTTCCAGAGTCATGCCGGCATGGGGATGTTCGACAGGGTATATATAGAGTGCCACGTCACTGCGGCTTTGCAGGACTTGCTCCGCTTTTCGCAGGGTCGTTTCTCCCAAGGTGATTCCCAGTATATGCAAATGCCCCTGGCGGTCTACCCATGTTTCATGCTGCCGGTCATGGGCTTTATGCTGATTGCTGGTCCATAGAAATAGTGCTCCAGTGACGAGGAATATAGCAAAAAGTATTTTGATCCAGAAACGATCGCTGGCTTGGTGAGGGTATTCCGACATTGCTAGTCCTTCTGAAGCAGGTACTGGCCTGCTGTTTTATTACTTGGCAGTGGCTATCATAGCCATAATATATAGCAATGAGCACATGCCTGTATTTCCTCATACATTGGCCCGGCCGTGTCGAATAATAATATGTGTCCGATCATTGTGTTTCAGACAGGTTTCCGGCCGTTTTTCCTTGCGGCAGCCATGTTTGCGGTTATGGCTATGGGATTGTGGGGGATGGCGCTGCATGCCTTGTGGCAGCCTCCGTCTTCACTATCGCCGAGCGGATGGCATGCGCATGAAATGGTATTTGGTTATGCCCTGGCCGTAATCGCGGGGTTTCTGCTGACGGCCGTAAGAAACTGGACGCATCAGGCCACGGCCGAAGGCCCCCTGTTGCTGGTGATTGTTGCCTGCTGGCTGCTGGCCAGAATCATGTATGCATTGGATGATTCCCGCCTGCTGGCTGCGGCCATGTTCATGGATACATGTTTTCTGTTGTTGCTGGTATCTGTTCTGACACGACCGGTCGTACAAAGCCGGCAATGGCATAATCTGGCCGTGCTGGCCAATCTGTATGTCATTTTTCTGGCACATGTGCTGTATGTGCTGGGCTGGCTGCAATGGCTCCCTGATGCAGGGCGTAGCGCCATTCACCTCGGCTTGTATATGGTGTTATCGCTGATACTGGTGCTGGCACGCAGGGTATTGCCCATGTTTACCGCGCGAGGCACGGGGCACGCGCCGCTTAATCGGCCATGGGTCGATCGTTTGGCGCAACCATTGTTTTTGTTGTTCGTGATGTGCGAGTTGTCCGGCGTTGCGGCATGGCCGGCTGCTGCACTTGCCGCAGTGCTGGCATTGTTGCATATGGTTCGCCTGTACGGCTGGTATACACATGATATCTGGCAGCATCCCCTGTTATGGGTGTTGTATCTTGCCTGTATGTGGATCATCATGGGGTTTGCCATGCGTGGCATGGCTGTAATGGTGGATATTCCCGCATCATTGCCCTTGCACGCCTTTGCTGTTGGCGGCATCGGCATGATGACGCTGGGCATGATGGCTCGTGTAACTTTGGGACATACCGGCAGGGATATCATGCACCCTCCGGCGCAACTTGCGCTGATGTTTGCGATAATATTTGTCGCTGCATGGGTTCGGGTGATATTTCCCGTGCTGTTTGCATCTTATACCGCCTGGTGGATGACAATTTCACAATTATTATGGATCGGATCATTCACTGTTTTTTTATTTGTGTATTTGCCGATGCTGATGCAGCCACGGGCAGACGGGCGGCCGGGTTAGCAGCATGAATAATATCAGCTCTCGTTGCCGCATGCAGGACAGATAAACAGTGCTGTTACTGCTGTTTGTGTTGCTCTCCCTGCCTATTGGCTGTTTTGCACTCTGGTTTGCCTGGAAGGCGCACCGGGTCGGCAAGCGCAATGTCGTGCTGGCCATGGGCTGGCTGGCCCTGATCAGCTTTGGCACGGCGCTGCTGTGCGCCGGCTGGGCTTATGCGATGTGGCTGCGCAGTGGCTGATTCGGCGCTGGTCTGTATCGGGGAGTCTCTGGCCGCCTATGGTTTTGGCCCTGATCATCCTTTCGGAACTGATCGCTTGCAGGCGTTCTGGTCGGCAGCCCGGCAATGTGGTCTGGATCAGCGCGTCCGGATATTGTCCCCGCAACAGGCTGTCGAAAGCGATTTGTTGCGTTTTCATACGCAGGCATATGTGGAACTGGTCAGGCAGTATTCGGCGACAGGGGAGGGCTTTCTGGATGCGGGCGATACCCCTGCCTTTCGCGGGATGTTCGAGGCGGCGGCAACCGTGGCCGGCAGTGTGCTTGCTGCGGCTGATCGTATTATGGCGGGCACGGCTGCTCATGCGTTTGTGCCGATCGCCGGTCTGCATCATGCCCGGCGTGATGCTGCGGCCGGTTTTTGCGTGTTCAATGATTGCGGCATTCTGATTGAATATCTGAAGCAGAAATACGGGCTGCGCCGGATCGCCTATGTCGATATCGATGCCCATCATGGCGATGGTGTGTTTTATGCCTTTGCCGGGGATGAGGCGGTCTGGATTGTCGATATCCATGAGGATGGCCGGTTTCTGTATCCGGGCACGGGGTTTGCCGATGAAACCGGCACAGGAGCAGCGGCTGGCAGCAAGCTGAATCTGCCTTTGCAACCGGGTGCCGGGGATGAGGACTTTCGACGTGCATGGGCCGAGGCAGAACGCCATCTTCAGCAGGCTCAGGCGGAGTTCATTATTCTGCAGTGCGGTGCGGATTCGCTGGCCGGTGATCCGATTACCCATCTGCGTTTCTCTGCGGCTGCCCATGCTTATGCCAGCGAGCGCCTGTGCCGGCTTGCTGCTGAGCATGCGCATGGGCGGTTGCTCGCGCTGGGCGGCGGGGGCTATAATCGACGCAACCTTGCCCTGGCCTGGTGCGCGGTTGTGGAGCAGCTGAATATACCGTCAGCGCAATACTGAGGCCCGCGATGCGTGCAGGTAAGCAAGAACGTCGGCCATGAGGGCACGAATGACGGCATAGCGCTGTGCAGGTGCAGAAAGTATCTGCTGTTTGTCCTGAATATATGGCCCGGCAACCAGCTCATGTGCGCAATGATCGACAATAGCGCGTGCGGCAGCTGGCGTGGTCTCCAGATGGAATTGCAGGCCGATAATATTGCGGCCGATCTGAAATGCCTGATTTTCGCAGCCGTGGCTGCTTGCAAGGCGTATGGCATTTGCCGGCAGCGTGAACGTTTCGCCATGCCAGTGAAAAACTTCCGTTTCTTCGGGAAATGCGAAGACATCGGCATTGCCTGAGCTCCCCTGTATCGGGTGCCAGCCGATTTCCTTGACGGCATTGGCAAATATTTTGCTGCCTGCGGCACCGGCAATCAGTTGCGCACCCAGACAGATGCCCAGTACGGGCTTGCCCGTTGCCATGAAGCGGCGGATAAACCTCGTTTCTTCATTGAGCCAGGGGTAATCCCGTGTGTCGTTGACGCTCATGGGGCCGCCCATGATGATCAGCAGGTCAATATCGTTATGATCATGCGGTAATTGCGGCGCGTCAAAAAAACGCGTGACAGTGATGCTGTAGCCCGTGCGTTGCAGCCAGGGCTCGATATTGCCGAGGCCTTCAAACGGGACATGCTGGAAACAGTGCGCGCGCAAGGGGCCTATTTGTTTGCCGCCGTGCTTTCAGGTCGCCACAGGCGCACCGCCCCTTCGCCGCGATGGTCGCTCAGTCCGGTCAGTTGTCCTGTTTGTCTGTTGAACACAATGGCCTGCATATTGCCGTAGGGGCGTTGCAGTGCCTGCAGATGGTGTCCGCGGCGGCTCAGCTCCTGCTGCAGGGCGGGCGCAAAGGCGCCCGGCTCGAATTGCACGACGTCGGGCAGAAACTGATGATGAAAACGGGGCGCATTGACCCATAACGGTGCCGGCGTTTCATCGAGCATGAAGCCCAGCGAGGCGAGCATGACCATGGAAATAATGCGCGATCCGCCCGGCGTACCAACAATAAACGTGCATTTCGGGCCGATGACAAATGTCGGTGTCATGCTTGAGAGCATGCGCTTGCCGGGAGCAACCGCATTGGCCGTACCCTGTACGAGACCATAGACATTGGGCTGACCGGGGCGGGTGGCGAAATCATCCATCTCATCATTGAGCAGGATGCCGGTTGTCGGTGAGACATAGCCTGAACCGAACGGATAATTGATGGACAACGTGGCCGCGACCATATTGCCCTGACGGTCGATCACGGAGAAATGCGTGGTATCGGTTGCATTTCCCGACGGCTCGGCCAGACCTTTCAGTTCGGCCGAGGGCGTGGCCCGGTCCATACGAATCCAGGCACGCAGCCTGAGCAGGCGTTTGGTATCGAGATAATCCTGCGGAACGGCGACGAAGTCCGGGTCGCCCAGCCATGCATTGCGGTCACGGTAGGCGCGTTTCATGGCTTCAATCAAAAGGTGTGTGCGATTGGCCGGACTGAGTGATTTCAGCTCATCGTGACTGAGCTGGCCGAAGATATGTGCCAGCGTCAGACCGCCTGAAGATGGCAGGGACGCGGCCACGATATGATAGCCCTGCCAGTCGAAGCGAACCGGTTGCCTGTCCACGGCCTGATAGGCGGCCAGATCATTCTCGCGAATCAGGCCCCCGTCATGCTTCATATCAGCGACCAGACGGCCTGCAATTTCACCCCGGTACACATCGCCGGCACCCTTGCGGGCAAAACGACTCAGCGTTTCCGCCAGTTGCGGCTGGCGAATGATCTCGCCCTCCTTTTTGTCGAAGATGCGCCGGGCACTGTCATTGAAAATGTTGCGCCGCCACTGAATCAGTCGCGCCAGCCGCGGTGTTACGGTAAAGCCTTCCCTGGCCAGGCGAATGGCCGGTTTTGTCACGACATCCAGCGGCAGCTGTCCGTAATGCCTTACCAGCCGGTCGATACCGGCGGGTAAACCGGGCACACCGGCGGATTTGGGGCCATCGATGCTCGAGCTGCTGGCATAGACTTCACCATGACCGGCAAGCGCAGGCGCGGTTTCGCGTGCATCAATCATGATGTAGCGGTCATCTTTGGCGATATACAGCAGAAAGAAACCACCGCCACCGAAACCGGATGAACCGGGCTCGACAACGCCGAGCGCCAGTGCTGTTGCCGCGGCGGCATCGAAGGCATTGCCGCCGGCGGCCAGTATGGCCGTGCCCGCTTCTGCCGCCCTGGGATGGGCAGCGACAACCATGCCGTTTTTCGGCGGCGCGGCCTCAAGTATGGCAGGGATGCACAGCAGGAACAGCAGCAGGCGTAACATGCGTTTATCGTAGAGCAGATTCACTGCTCGTCCAGTCCGCAAAGGCGGTGTTCCGCATCGATCAGCCGATGTTTGCGCAGCAGGCGCAGGATGCCGGTGGGCAGTGCATGCGTTGTGAGATGGCGGCACCACTGACCGTTGCCCGATGGCGTTTCGTGCCGGTGCAGGGCATAGAGATGCAGGCGGCGATGGGTCAGCGGATGGATATGGCAGGGCGACTGCGCCGGTGCCCGGGGAAGTTCCGTGATCGGGGGCGCCCACAGGCCGCCCCAGATGCCGTTTTCTTCCCGGCGCACAAGCCAGATGCCGCGCTCGGGATGCAGATGCAGGTGCACCTGCCAGTGAACATGTTGTATCGTTGTTTTGCGTGATGTGTTCCAGGCCGGGGCTTGCTGAAAGGCACTGGCGCAATGTCGCCGGACAGGACAGGCGGCGCAATCGGGCGTACGACCGCATCGCGTGGCTCCAAGTTCCATCATGGCCTGGTTCCATATGGCCGGGTCGGGGCTGATGTCGATGGCGGCCTGTGCCTGCTGCCAGAGCATGCGTTCACTGGCATCGGGCAGTGCATGCCAGCGTCGCAGCACGCGCTTTACATTGCCATCGAGAACCGGTGTCCGGGCAGCAAAACAAAAAGAGGCAATGGCTCCTGCCGTGGATTTTCCGATACCCGGCAGGGCCAGAATTTGATCGAACTGTTGCGGAAAGTGGCCCTGATGTTGCTGCATGATGTGCCGTGCCGCCTGATGCAGTAAACGGGCGCGGCGATAATAGCCCAGCCCCTGCCAGCATTTGAGCACCGTATCCACACTGGCATTGGCCAGGCTCGCAATATCAGGGAATATATCGAACCATTGCCGATAGCGCGGCAGGACGGTTTGTACCTGAGTCTGCTGCAACATGATTTCCGATATCCAGATGGGATAGGGCTCGCATGTTTCCCGCCAGGGCAGGATGCGCGCATGACGGCGGTACCAGCCGAGCAGCGATTTACATCGTGCGGAAGACGAATTTGTCATTAACCACTTCAAAGGTCAGATAAAAACTGACCCGGTCCAGTCCCCAGGAACGCGGCAGGGGGCGGAAGGGGGCGGCGGCATTGATTGCGCGAATGGCGCTTTCGTTGATTTCCTGAATCGGACTGGGGCGCAGGATTTCAATTCCGCCCAGGTCTCCGTTTTTTTCAATGGTCAGACGAATCGTGGCCTGCCGGGCATCCTGGGTATAGCGATTATAGTCCGCCTGCCCGGGGCGCCATTGTTCCTCCAGTGCCTGCACAAGAAATTGCGCATAAGGCGCATATTTGGCTTCGCGCGTGTTGATCGGGATATCCGCTTCCCGGCTGTTGAGTTGCCGCATGCGCTTTTCACGTTCGTAGCGATGGGAAAGCTGGGCCAGGTCCGTTGTCGATGGCATGAGCTGGTTCAACGGAATATTGGGCGCAGGCGGTTTGACCTGTTTTTTGGGTACAGGCGGTTTGACGGGTTTGGGTTTCTTTTTGACCGTCGGTGAGGGGCCTTGCCGGGTCAGCAAATGCGGGCGTTCCTCACGTTTGGGTGGCGGTGATTTTTTGGGTATGGTCGGTGGTTGCGGTTGTTTGCCGGGTTGTCTGGTGGCTGGTTTGGGTGCACGGGCCTGACGCGTCACTTTATTCCGGGCGGTTTTGTCGCCGCCTTCGGCATTACGGTCGGAGAGGGTTCTGGCCTCTTTGGGAGGCGTTTTTTTCGGCCTGGTTTTCTGATCCAGCATTACGACATCCATCGTTTGCGGCGCCTTTTTATGGGGGGCGGGAGGGCTGGTGTACAGCACACCGATCAGCAGCGCCAGCAGCAAGTGTGCTGCCAGCGATGCTGCAAGGGATGTGCCCAGACGACGGGATTCTGTGTTCGGTTTATGGATCATGACGGATTCGGGCTGCAATATAGCCGGCAAGGGCACCATTAATCCAGCCCGTAACGGCGGAAAGCAGCAATAATGGGGGCAGCATGAAATAAATATGCGGTTGCTGGATGAACAGGGCCTCTACCGTGACAAACTGGGCCAGCATATGCGCAACAGCGCCCAGCAGACTGATGCCGACGACACTGAGACAGGGCAGCAGACGGAATGCGGCGATCATCAGCACGGCGGCGCTGATGCCACCGGCCATACTCATGATAAAAGTCGGGGTGAACAGGGCGCCAATCAGCAGACTGCCCAGAACAATACGCCAGATGGCTATCAACAGGGCGGCCCTGGGCCCCATCCACAGCAGGGCAATGAGCGTAATCAGATTGGCCAGCCCCGCCTTGAACCAGGGGCCGAGGCTGGGCATGGATGCTTCCAGCACATGAATGCTGATGGCCAGAAGCAGCAAGGCCAGCCATTGCATGTGGCCGATCAGCAGTTGCCGGGGCGGGCGGGGCAGGCGGCGTGAGATGTTCATTCGGCAATGGCATCCAGTTGCTGCCGGCGATTGCCGCGGATGCTGACCAGGATATGATTGGGTACGCAGGCGATCATGTCCCCGGCCCGGATATGTTCACCGGAGAGCACGCAGCGCTGGCTGCTGCATGGCGAATGCAGCATGCGAACGCCATGGCGGGAAATCATGATGTCCGAGATGCCGAGATGCCCATGGGCCCGGTAATGGATAGGCTGATCATTATCGGGCAGGGGGTACATGGCCAGCAGTTGATGTTCGTGATAGATATAGACCGTGGGTGGCCCGGCACTGACCTGATGGCGAATCCACGCCCATGAGCCGGCAATCAGCAGCAGGATCAGCAGCAACAGCCAGCGATCCGCTGCGGTTCCGGACAGATAGTGGCGAAGCTGTCTGGGCTGATGGTCTGTCTGCATGGACGCACTTTAACATTTGGCGGCCAAATTGCGCGCACAGCGTTACGGGTGATGGAGGAACGGGATGAAGATTCTGGTTACGGGGGCGAACAGGGGCATCGGACTTGGCTTTGTTCGTCATTATTTGCAGCAGGGTGATGAGGTATGGGCCTGCTACCGGGCGAATAGCGGCGCCTTGCCCGAACTGGCCTGCGATCGTCTGCATTTGCTGCGCTGGGATGTTGGTACTGATCAGGGGCCGGAAGGCGAGCTGCCCGACCAGCTCGATATGCTGATTAATAACGCGGGAATCTACGGCCCGGATAAACGGGGGCAGTCATTGCAGCAGATTAGCTCCGCGGCAATGCAGGAAGTATTCAATGTCGATTGCATTGGTCCGTTA
>WFNX01000010.1 GCA_015488375.1 Mariprofundaceae bacterium
CCCTGGCCCAGCATGCGGACATTGTGCTGATTGTACCGGTTACACGTGAAGCCTGCCCGCTGAATCTCGCGCCGACGGCCTCGACCACAGCGGCCCTGGCCCTGGGTGATTCACTGGCGGTGGTTGTACTCAAACGTCGCGGCTTCAAGGAAAGCGATTTCGCCCGTTTCCATCCGGCCGGCAGCCTCGGGCGCAAGCTGATGAAAGTTGCCGACCTGATGCACAGCGGCGATGAACTGCCCCGCGTCAATGCCTCGGCAAGCCTGCGCGAAGCCATTGTCGAAATGAGCGAGCACCGTCTGGGCATTACCGGTATTTATGAAAACAATGAACTGGTAGGCTGCATCAGCGACGGGGATTTGCGCCGCATCCTGCAAAGTGAACACCTGGATATGGATGCGCCCGTATCCCGGCTTATGCATCGCAACCCGCAGCGCATTGCTGCCGACCGTCTGGCCAGTGAGGCCCTATGCCTTATGGAACAACATAAAATCACCGTGCTGTTTGTCGATGGCGACCAGGCCGGCACGGGTATTATTCATCTGCATGACCTGCTGGAGGCCGGTATCGCATGACACATTATGCCGATTTTCATTTTCCCTTCGAACGCGCAACCGATATTCGCATGCTGATTCTCGATGTGGATGGCGTCATGACCGATGGCTCCATCATCATGGATCACCGGGGGCGTGAACTAAAGGCATTCAATGTCCGTGATGGCCATGGCATCAAAATGTTGCAGCGAGCCGGAATTCGCGTGGGTATTATTACCGGGCGCAGCTCGGAAGTCGTTGCGGCCCGCGCCAGTGATCTGGGCATTGAAATCGTGATTCAGGGCTGCCTGAACAAGTCCGAAGGGCTGGATCAACTGCTCGCACAATGTTCCCTGCAGGCACGGCAATGCGCTTTCATGGGCGACGATGTGCTGGACCTGCCGCCGATGCGACGCTGTGCCCTGGCCCTGGCCCCTGCCGATGCCCACCCGCCCGTGCTGCAGCAGGCCCACTGGATATCCGGCTGCAGAGGCGGCCACGGCGCCATTCGTCAGGCAGCGGAAGCGCTCATTCTGGCATCCGGCCAATGGCAGAAAATTATTGCCGACCGCTACGGTGTCAGCGCAAGCGATTGCGGCTGGCAGGATTGAGGGCCCTTGAAACGCAGGGCCTGGAAAACGGTCAAATGGCTCAGTCTGGGCACTGCCGCCGGCAGTACGCTGCTGGCGATCGGCATGGTGGCCCTGCACTCTGACAACCTGCCGCCTGAAACCACGGTCAAGAAGGGCAAACAGAATGTGGAAATTGAAAGCCCCATGATCGTGGAACGCAAGGGCGAACGCATCGTCTGGAGCCTGAGCGCGGAAAAAGCCAAGCAGCGAAAGGATGGTACCATGCTCATGCACGCACCCACGCTGACATTGTACACGCGCTCGCAAAAAAGCATTCCCATCACCGGTGATCAGGCCCGCTTTGATCCCAAAAAGAAAAACGTGACCTTCAACCGGCATGTTGTCATGCATTATGAAGACTGGGAATTGCATTGCGAAACACTGATCTATGACGGCCTGAAGGATGAGGCCTATATTCCCGCTGAATTTACGGCGACAGGGGAACACTTGCAGGCAAGAGGAAAAAGCATGAGGCTCAAACGCGACAGCGAACAGATCTGGGTGGACCAGGGCATCTGGATCAGGGACAAAGGATTGCTGGGAGGAAGCATACAACCATGATGAAGCACACCTTGTTAATCGCCATGCTCCTGCTCAGTGCCCCGGCATGGGCTGCCGGCAGTCTGGAAATCAAGGCGCACACCATGGCCCTGGCGCACCAGAAGCGGCAGGTTGAATTTCAGGGCTCTGTTTTTCTGCAACGGGACAATTTCATTCTGCACTGCGACCGCCTGATCGCCTACTACAAGGAAAACACCAATGAGCTCGAACGCGCCGATGCCTTTGGTCATATTCGCATGCAACAGGGCGATACGCATGGCACCTCAGACAAGGCCAAACTCGACTATATTCATCATACGCTGACCCTGATTGGCCATGCCATTGTCAATCAGTCCCGCGGACAACTGGAAGGCGAAACCATTGTGCATGATATCAAGCATGAGAAAACCACCGTCACATCACCACAAAAAGGCAAGGCCCGGCTGATTATTGAACCCGATGCCTCCGGTCGCACGACCATGCCGGTTCCTGACTGGGGTAAATAATGACGGATAAACATCATCTGGCCGCCGCCGGACTGGTCAAGCGTTATCGCAACAAGACCGTCGTTGCCGATGTCAGTCTGGATATTTATTCCGGCGAATGCGTTGGCCTGCTGGGCCCCAATGGCGCAGGGAAAACCACCTGTTTTTACATGGTTTGCGGCCTGGTTCCTGCCGATGCGGGCAAGGTATTCCTGGATGAAGCAGATATTACCGCCTTACCCATGCATATCCGGGCCCGTCGCGGCATTGGCTACCTGCCGCAGGAGGCCAGCATTTTCCGCAAGCTGACTGTGCGCGAGAACCTGCTGGCCATCTTTGAAACCCTGAACCTCCCCGATATTCAGGTCGAAGAGGAAATGGAGCAATTGCTGGTCGAACTCGGCATTGAAGGCGTGCAACATCAAAAAGCCTACACGCTCTCCGGAGGCCAGCGTCGTCGCACGGAAATTGCCCGGGCACTGGTGACCCGGCCACGCTTTTTGCTGCTCGACGAACCCTTCGCCGGCGTCGACCCCATCGCAGTGGAAGATATCCAGCACATCATCGCCGAACTGCGGGAGCGTGGCATCGGCATTCTGATTACCGATCATAATGTGCGGGACACGCTGTCCATTTGTGATCGCGCCTATCTGATGAATGCCGGCGAGGTGATTGTCGCGGGCAGCGCGGAAGAAATCGTCGATAATCCGGATGCGCGCAGGATCTACCTGGGCGAGGGTTTTTCCCTGTGATCGGCACTTGAGTCCCGTGCCTTCAGCAAGCATCATATCCTGATCATGAAACAGATGCCGCAACAGCTTATTATTGCCATGACCGGCGCCTCCGGCGCAGCGTATGGCCTGCGCCTGATCGAGCGCCTGGCGGCACAACAAATGCGCCTGCATCTGCTGTTTTCCGATGCGGCACGCATCGTCCTGCAACAGGAAACAGCATTGAGCCTGCCGGACGAACCTGCAGAACAGGTGGCCATACTGGCAAGACATCTCGATATTGATGCTGCCGGACTGCATGCCTATGCCCTGCGTGACTGGTTCTCACCCGCAGCATCGGGCTCTGCACGCATCCGCCATATGGTTATCGCGCCCTGTTCCATGGGCACGCTGGCACGCATCGCCCACGGCATGTCCGATAACCTGATTGAACGGGCCGCCGATGTGCAGATAAAAGAGCGCGGCCAACTGATCGTGGTGCCGCGGGAAACCCCTTTATCCGCCATTCACCTGGAAAATATGCTCACCCTGTCCCGCATGGGCGCCGACATTATTCCGGCCATGCCGGGCTATTATCACCGGCCACAGCGCATTGAAGAACTGATCGATTTCATTGTTGACCGTATTATCGACCACCTCAATGCAGATAATCCGGAGGCTGCACGATGGGGCGCATAATCATCATGATGATTGCGCTGATGTTGCCTGGCTGTGCCGCTGTTGCGCCCCTGCTGGCCATTCCCGGTTACTTTGTGGATGATGTCGTTTACCAGTTCAAGGGGGCCGAACGCAGTCTGCCGGCGGATGCCAGACGAACACTGGCCGCCGTACAGGCCGGTCTGCGCAGCGTAAAACTGGAAGTGGATCTGCTCGAACGCGTCGATCAGGGCTATGCGCTGTTGTTCAGCAACGCGCAGATTGATGGCAATATTTCACTGCGTCTGGATACGCCCAGGCTGACCACGGTTTATATCCAGGTACACCGCGGACTCAGCCGACAGGATTCCGTGGAACAGGCCATTCTGGATGCCATTGAGGAACAGGAAGACAAACTGCCGTCCCATGCCGCCTTCGATTATCGCCATTACGGCAAACTGTATGACAAGGCATCAGTCAGGGCGACCGTACTGGGCAGCTTCCGTCCGGGCGCCAGACTCGCCGTATCCGCAACAGGTACCCCCGGC
>WFNX01000011.1 GCA_015488375.1 Mariprofundaceae bacterium
CCCTTATCCGCCAGTTTTTGCTGCATCCAGCGCTCAAAGTAATCACCCTCATAAATGCCTTTTTCAAACAGGGCCGAAAACATTTTGCCGAGCAATGGAATCCGGTCCACCAGCCCTTCATCCATAAAGGCATTAAAATCCATTTCCTGCGTCAGAATCGTCACCAGTTCATCGGCCGTGTAACCCGCGGCCAGCAAACAGGCTGTAATCGCACCGGCACTGGTACCGCCAAGACATTGCCACTGCACCCCCTTGCACTCGGCAACCTGCACCGCACCGGCCAGCGCAATGCCCTTGACGCCCCCGCCCTCAAATACGGCATCGGCCTTTGAAGAAACCTCGACTCCCTGCAGCTCCGCCTTGATTTGCGCAGACGTTAAAGGCTGAATCGTGCCTGTATTCCGAAGCTCCCGCTCCAGCTTTTGTGCCACTTCGGAGCGTGGCGGCATACGATCACTCATGTTCCCCTCCCTTGATCATACCTGACGGCATGCATGCTTATCTGTCATTATAATCCATGATGCTGATAATCGCCATGTGGGAGGCTAATCCACCACTTCACGCCAGACATCAAGCATGGGAAAATACAGTGCCGTGCGAATCTCACGTTCCGGTTCCAGCTTTTTCACGATGGCGGCATAACGCTGTAATTGCGCCCGATAGCGCCGTTCTTCCTCATCAATAAAGGTCGCCAGTTCGCCGCCTTCGTGCTGCGCCGTCTTGTAGTCAATAATCCAGCGCACGCCTTCGCTATCGATAAAGCTGCGATCAATCACATGCATGCTCACCCTGCCCTCATGCACGCTGGTCAACGCCCATTCCTGAAATGCCGAAGTATGTTGTCGCGATAAAATCCAGCGTGCCCGTTCACTGTCCAGAATGCGTGCCATCCCCTGTTTACAGCGTTGCATGGCGGCATCCAGCATGCGCCCTGATAAGCCGTCCCGCAGCAAAACCCGCCGCATCAGACGCATCACATGGTCCGTATCTTCCTGCGTCCAGCGTTCCATGCCGGTTTCAGCCATCTTCTGCAGCGCCACATGCATGGCATTGCCGACGGGTGCGGCCTCGATGCCGGCCCAGACATATTCGGTTTCCTGTTCATCGCCCAGCGTCTCCGGCATGGCTGGCAGCGGCGGAATCTGCGCCATGCGGTATAACGGGCGCGCCCCGGCAGGAGAACCGGATTCGTGTTCCGATATCGGGTGCAGATGCGCGCCAAAGGCCTGCTCATCCTGCGCCAGCAGCAGGCTCAGCAATGAGCTCTTTTCCGCCTTCCCGGTCTTTTCCGATACGTGCCCAAGCAAATGCAGACGGCTTTGCGCGCGTGTACATGCAACATAAAGAAGACGCTGTAACTCATAATGATCCTTGCGCTTTTCCACCCGACGCACAAGATCGTACAGGGCATCGGAGGCACGTGTCGGGGCACGCACTGCCAGCAATGGCATGACATTGCCATCGGCCAGCGGCACCTCGCTGAAGGCGATTAAAGGCGAATCCGTATTACTGCCGCTACAGCCCAGACCCGGCAAAATCACGGCATCCCATTGCAGGCCCTTGGCCCCGTGCATGGTGAGCAACTCAACACGCGCGGCCTCATCGGACATATCGGGTTCGGCATACAATTGATCCAGCCGGTCGTCCAGCAATGCGAAATCAATTCGCCCGCCCTGCTCCAGTGACTCAATCAGCCGCAATGCGGCCTGCACATTCAACTGTGCGGTTTGATCAAACATCGTATTCAGGGCCAGACGCTGCCAGGCAACATCCAGCAAACGGTGCACATGTACCCGTCCGTGCATCATCATGCAGGGTGCCAGGGCCTGTTGCAGAAATTGCAGCCGTTTCCGCACATCCTCATCGAACGCCTCGCTATGCATCCGTTCCTCTATCAACGCCCATACCGGCCCGTCATTGCCGGACAGCAGCCGGTGCATATCAAGCGTCGTCAGGCCACAGCAGGGGGCGCGCAGCAATGCCGCCCAGCTCATCCGGTCCAGCGGATGCAGCAGCGCACGCAGCAGGGCTCGCAACAAACGGATTTCCGGCTGCTCCTTTAATGGCAGGATGGCAATGGCGCGAAAGGCAATGCCGGCCTCGCGCAGGGCGGGAATAACCGCATGCAGATGCTTGCGCGAACGCGCCAGTATCCCGATGCGTTGCGGGGCATTGCGACAGGACGGCCGCGCCAGTTCCTGCCGCACCAGCGCCACCACCTCGGCGGCCTCATGCGCTGCATCCCGGCCATGTTGCAGATACAGGTGAACCGAACCATCATGGTTCAGCGCCGCTGCCGCGCTCGCATGCTGAACGGCACCGGAAGCGGCATCGGAAATGGGCGGGAAAATGCGCGCAAAGGCCCGGTTCACCCATTGCACAATGGCCGGAGCGGAACGAAAATTGCGTTCCAGTCGCACGGCACGAACCTGTGGCAGGGCCAGTTCGTTACGGGCCGCACTGAGAAACAGGCCGACATCGGCCTTGCGAAAGCGATAGATCGACTGCATCGGATCACCGACCATAAACAGGCTGCGCGCTCCCCCGTCGGCGGCCTGCCAGCCGGATGTCAGCGACTGCAGCAATTGCAGTTGCAAATGCGAGGTATCCTGAAACTCATCAACAAGCACATGCCGGATGCGACAATCCAGACGCATGAGCAGTTCCCCCGGCGCTTCATGCTCGCCCAGCGCGGCCATTGCACGCAATGCAATCTCGGTGAAATCGGCCTCTCCGCCGGCAGCAAAACACTGCTGCAAATGACGATTGGCCAGAATCAGCAGGATAAACAGCGACTCCAGCACCTGCCATTGTGCATCGTCCATGCGGCAGCTTGCCGGCAGCAAACGCAGTTCATGCCACGCCTCGGCCATGCCCGGAATTGCATCCAGTTCCGCCAGCGCCGCCACAAACTGCGCCTTGGCTTCTGCATGTTGCTTGCCGGCCGGAAAGCCCTGTTGCTTCGTCACCGATTTGCGCAATGCGCCCTGAGTCGTCAGCAACAGCGCGGCCATTTGCTTCCATACAGGCAAACCTTCCACGGAGGCTGCCGGCCAACAATCCAGATGCTGCAGCACGTCATTCCCCGACTGGCTGCCGGCAAAGCGGAATAACGGCAGCAGGCTTGTCTTCAAGGCCACGGGCAACAGGGCATCACAGTACTGCAAATGCTGGCAGACAATATTGTCCAGATTCTGCTCAAGCTGCCTGCGCAGGCCCGACATATCGCGCGCATGCCCGGCCACCTGCCCCAGCCATTGCTCACGGCGTGACAGCATATCGGCCAGCAGACTGATAACGGCAACCGTCTGATGATCCTGATGCAGCAGCACGCATTCAGCCGCTTCCGGATAATCGCGCCAGGCTTCCTGCACGGCGAGTTCCGCCGCCTGCCGATACAGGACATCAGCATGTTCCGTCGGCGCCGGCATCTGGCCCAGGCCGGACAACAGCGGCAATTGCTGTGCCAGTGAATACATAAAGCTGTCCAACGTCATCATCTGCAAGCGCGCCGGATGCTGCAGCAAATTCCAGCCCCTGGCCTCGGATCGCTGCAATGCCTGCTGCGCCAGACGCCAGGTTTCCTGCTTGTGTGCCGAAGCCGCCCCCGGCTGCGCCATGGTCAATGCTTCAATGACCCGCATGCGCATCTCTGCTGCGGCCTTGCGCGTAAACGTCAGCGCCAGAATTTCTTCCGGTTCATCCACCACGCCCAGCAAGGCCAGTATGCGTTGCGTCAGCAGCTCGGTCTTGCCCGCCCCGGCCGGCGCCTGCACCAGATATGAGTGTTCCGGCTGCCTTGCCTGCAAACGCACCTGCTCACTCATGCTTCCTCTCCGTCCAGGCCAATATCCCCGATGCGGCAAACCGCCTCCAGACCGCAGTAGCGACAAGCCTGTGCATTCCGCGGTGACACATCGCAGCGCCCGTCCGCCACTTCCATGGCCAGTTGCTGAATCTGCTGCTGCCATTCCTGCAGAATTGCCTGCCAGCTCTGCGGCCGGCCACGTTTGCCATCGCAGACGGCAATACCGTCAATGCCAATATCCTCGCCGCTCAGCCCCTCAAAGCCCGAATCTCCCCGACGCACCCGCGCAAACGCCACGGCATCATGCTCGCCCAGCCGGGCCGCCAGCGCATATTGCGGCAACTGCGGCTCTTCCATGCGTTCTCCCTGCCATTGTGCCGGTGACTGGGGCTGACCTGTTTTGTAATCCAGCAAAATGCGATGGCCCGCGGCATCTTCATCCATCCGATCGGCCATGATGGTGACGCAAAACTGCCGTTCACCATGCTCAGGCAAACCCAGTTCAAAGCGCTGCTCCGTTGCCGTGACCGTGAAATCAGGACGCTTCAGTTCCAGTTCAAGCCAGTCCGTCAGCACCTGCCGCATGCGCTTCTGCTCACATGCGCGCACATGCGTCTCAACCGCTAACGGCTGCTGCTGCCAGGCGGCATCAACGGCTTCAGAGACCAGTCGTTCCCGTTCCGCCTCATCCATGCGCGCCAGGGCCTGGCGTCCCTTTAACTGCCGCCAGATATGTTCCAGTGCCCGATGAATCAGCGAGCCCTTGCTGCCGGGCGTAATGCCCGCCTGCGTGTCCTCCAGCGCGGTAATATCCAATCGATGCGTGGCAAATGCACGAAACGGACAGGCCGACTGATTGCGCAGAATGGCCGTGCCACCCCGCATCATCTCCGTCACCTGCAGCGGAACAGCCGGCGCATGCTCATAAGCCTGCTGCGGCCAGGGCGTTATCGCCTCCTGCTCTGCTGCGACCCGTTCACACAGCCATGCGCCAAGCAATGGTGATGGCAACAGGGCCTTTTCCTCACGCTGAACGGCAAAGGAGCACATCACAACCGGCGCACTGTGCTGCACTTGCTGCCACAGCTTGCGGGCCTCGTCATAGCACAGGGCCGCGCTGCTGCCGGGCAGCCCGTGCGTGCGCTGTACGCTGACCGGCAATAACGGATGCGGACGGAATGATGGCGGAAAGCGTTCCTCATCCATGCCCGTGACAAACACATAATCAAAAGCCATACCCGGCAGATGCGCCAGCGGCAACACCTGAACAGCGGCATAAACGGCGGGTCGCGGCAGGCTTATGCGCGAGCATGCCGAACGCAGCCATGATAAAAAACGCGACCATGGCATGCGATCCGCCACGGCCTCCATGGCCGCCAGCGAGAGCAGCACATCGCGGAAAGCATTAATCATATGTGTATCCGATGCCGAATTCCCGGCCTGCTGCATCAGGCCCAGGCCCTGCAGCAGGCTATGGGTGTCCTGAACCCAGGATGAGACACGGCGCGCCCGACTTTGCCATGCCGCCAGTTGCCGTATGCACGCGTGCCATGCTGACAGTTCCGGCTGACGGGAAAGGTACAGCAATTCGCGATAACTCAGTTGATGCCGGTTATCCCGACGCAGGCGCCGGTCCAGTTCCGCGCGTGCCCGCCACTCCTGTTCCTGGCCTGTCAGCCAGGGCAAAAACAGCAGACGGGAGCAATCATCAAATGTCAGCAAACGTCGTCCGGCCAGCGACAGCACATGCAATACCTGTCGGATCATCGGAGTATCCGCCAATGTTTCCGTTGTCACGGCTACTGCCTGTACCGATGGCTGCAGTTGCCAGCGACTTTCCGGCAATAACACCCTGTCAAAAATACGTCCGAGCATGGCCATATCCGCCTGTTCAGGCACGACAACGGCAATTCTTGCCTCTGCATGCCGCGCCAGAATATCACCCACAGCGCGCGCAATATGGTGATATTCCTGCTGTTCATCGGCATATGCCCGAACCTGCAATGTCGCCTTGTCCGTTTGCGGCTGCACGACTGAAATCAACGTGCCGGCATCCTGTAAGGCAGCAAGCAGACGCTGTTGTTGCGGCGTATAATGACTGAAGCCGACCAGTAACAACCGTGCAGGGAAACATGCCGGCCCGTGGCGCAGCAGCAGATCCGGCAAAGAGGCCATCAATGTACGTTCTACCAGCGGGGGCTGCTCCCGCTGTCGCTCCATCGCCTTAATCCAGCGCAGCAATGCCTCCGCCTCATCACCATGCCAGGACAGTTCATCCTGTTCGATATCATGGGCCTGCATCAGCAGCCAGGCCTGCCGTGCATGCTCCGCCAGCCCCCGCAATGCTGTTTCCGGCAAATCGGGGCAATCCGCGGCAATGATACGTTCCCACAGATACAGTTCCTGCAGACGATTCAGGGGCACCGGCGCATCCGGCAGCCTGGCTGCCTGCATCTGCAGCCAGTCCTGCCAGCGGTACACCGAAGGCGCTGCACATACGCCGCCGGCCACTTTATCTGTAAACCGCTGCAACCAGTGTGCAGCCTGACTGTGCTGCGCCGTCAGCATGACTGCGCCTTCGGCAAGGGCGGTCAGCGCCTCATGCACCCCGCAAACGGCAAACTTCGGAAACGCACTCACTCCGCAGGCATTGTCTGCAAGCGCTGCCAGTGGCCGGGTACGACGTTGCCCTGCTCATCCAGATGCGCGGGGATATAGACCTTCTTTTCCGCCCCGTCGGTGGCCAGATACTGATAAGCCAGAGCCGCAGACAGCAAACCCATCATAACCGACAACACATAAAACCAGCGCGGCAATGCCCGTCGTGATACCGGCGTAATATCGATCACCTGCGGTTCGGCGGCCTGCTTCAGTTTTCTGCGCAGCCAGATGCGCAACATAAAAAACAGACTGCGGGCGACAAACATTAACAATGCCGGCCCGAAGAAAAAGACGATCATCACCAGAATATTGCGTATCATAACGGCATCAGCTCCCGCAAACGCCGGGCATAGGCCAGAACATCCGGCTCACCGCCCCGACGCTGTGCCAGATAGACGGTTTCGGCCAGCACCTCCAGCAATACATGCAGGGCCTCGTGACGATCCCGGCCCTGGCGTACGATCAGATATTCGAGCAGGCGTCCGGCTTCGGGCGGATGCCCGGTTGCCACCTGCTCCTCCAGCGCCAGATGCAGAGACAGATGCAGATAGGGATTCATGCCGTCATCGACGCCGAAATCGCGTTCCAGAAAACGTTCCATATCATCAAAATAGCCATGATATTCAGGGTGCATGGCAATCACGCGCGCGATACGCACTTCCAGCGCATTCAGTGGCAGGTCGGCGCAGGCCTTCTGCCAGGCGTCCCAAAACACCTGCCGATGTGCGCGTAACTGTTCCCTGCTCGGCCCTGATGATGCGTTCACATACTCTCCTGTTCAGCAATGATGCTGTAGCATAGAAGCCAGACGACGAAATGTCAGCCGGCACGTCAGCATCATAACGCCCCGGCGATAGCCGCGGCAGCCTGTGCCGCCCCGTCGCCCGGCAGCGGAGGATAGGCCCGTACATGCAGCCTTGCCTGCTCCAGGAACGGCAGCCACTCACCCTGCACAAAGGATGACATCGGCATCAAGACGGCCGGCGCCTGCCGCAGCAGCCAGTCACGCAAAAACGGATATTCGGGAAAGCCGTCACGCGGAATGAAACACAGCGGCGTCTGATTCAGCCAGGCTTCCGCCAGCGTGCCGTAGCCGGGCTTGCAGACCACCACATCGACCGCGCGCATCATATCGGGAATCGGGATACATGCGGCATCAAAGGCACGCACATTCGCCGGCCAGCCGCGCTCGACCTCGCTTTCAGCGGGAACAAGAAAGCACCAGTCTGTCATATCGCCCAGCCGCTCAACATCAAACGCCGGCGTTCCCGAACCGCCGAACATGATCAATGCCCTTTTGCGGCAGGACGCCAGAGCCGGCAGTCGCTGTGCGACAGCGGCAGGCGATGCCGTGCTGCGGCAGCCGACCAGCCCGATGGACCGCTGCCGCGGGAAAACGGACATCTCCATGCTTAAGGGAAGCTTCAGCAGGCATTCCGCCCGCCCATAGGCCTCGGTAATCTGCCGCATGATCGGATCATCGGCAGCCATAAAGGGACGATAGATCTCATACCAGTCCAGGCTGCCAAGCGCAAAACTGCGGATACCGGCGGCATGCGCTGCCGCAAATCCCAGCGGCGCAATATCACTGACCACCAAATCGGCCTGCTGCCCTGCCAGCCACTCTGCCTCTGCCGCAACCCGCTGCTCCCAGTTCGCATGAAATGCCGCCAGTGCCGCGCGCGTTGCGGCCATATCCTCTTCAACGGCACTGTGCTGAATGACCCCGACATCCACCGGCGCCCGGTGATAGTCAACCGGATGCCGCAGGCGCCGGGCAAGCTCGGCTTCAGGCAACGTACTGCGCACGCACACGCGCATCTCGGGATCATTGCGCTGCAAACAATCGATGACCGGCGCGCATTGCGCCCAATGCCCGAAACCATGCGCGCTGACATAAAAAACGACAACAGGCATGATCAGAGCCGCCGATGCTGCAGCGCGGGTATGCTCTCACGTACGCGGCGCAGAATATCCATATCCGCATCAGCGACGATCACGCCCTCGCCCTCCTCCAGCGACGCCAGCACCTCGCCCCAGGGGTCGATGATCATCGAATGTCCCCAGGTTCGCCGTCCGTCGGCATGCTCTCCCCATTGCCCCGCTGCCAGCACATAACACTGGTTCTCGATGGCCCGCGCGCGCAGCAAAACCTCCCAGTGCGCCTGCCCTGTCGGCACGGTAAACGCAGCAGGTACACAAAGCATATTGCAGCCCTTATCCGCATACTGGCGATACAGCTCCGGGAAACGCAGATCGTAACAGATGCTCAGGCCGCATTTGATGCCATCGATCGCCACCGCCACCGGTGCCTCACCGGCCATGACCACCGAGGATTCCGCATAGCATGTCTGCTCCAGTTGCACATCGAACAAATGCATCTTGTCATACACGGCCAGAACCTGCCCGTGCGCATCGACCGCGATACTGCTGTTGCGAACCTTGTCGTGCCGGGAAGCGCGCAATAACGTGCTGCCGCCGATGATCGCCATCTGCAGATGCCGTGCCTGCTCGCATAAGAAATGCCGGACCGTTGATGCGGAATACTCCTCGGCCATCGCCCTGCGCATCGCATCATCGGTGGCCATGAGCGAGAAATTTTCCGGCAACAATGCCAGTTCCGCCCCCTGCCCTGCCGCTTCCCGCAACAGACAGGCTGCCCGCGCAAGATTGGCTGCGCGTTCAGCCCCTGAACGCATCTGGATCACGGCAACGCGCATATCAGTCGGCGAAACGTCCGATACCCTTGATGACCCCCAGATTCGCCGCATCGCTGAGCACCGGCACGAGCTTGCCGTCGCAGGCGCTCATCAGCGTCATCATACCCGGTCCGTGACCCGCCAGCGGTGAATCGGAATGAATGACAATGCCGATGGTCACGGCCCCCTTGCGATAGGTCCGCCCATAGCGATTATCGTGATCGAGCACGGCCACAAAGTCGCCGAAACGCAGCCGATGCAGCTCATACTCCTCGACCACCGCAGGATCATGGCACAGGATGTCATAATCCCCGGTCGTCACCGACAGCGCGCCGATGCCGGAGCCCATGGCATGGCCGGGCACCATCACATGCACCGGAACCTCAATGCGGCCGTCCGGCAACTCACGCAGGCCCCAGGCTTCCAACACATCCGGGTCGAGGTTATAAATATACACCTCGGGATGATCGACAAGCTTGAGCCCCTGCCCGTAACCGCGCACCAGGAACTTGTCATCGCAGGTCAGTTTATCCAGCGTTTCATCGGGAAAATCCAGCATCAGATGCTCGACGCCGCCATGATGGCCGATAACCGTTCCCGTCTCGCCTTTCGCCTCACCGGAAATCACGCGCACGGTATTGCCGCAACAGGAAAGAAACTGGAACCCGGCTTCCGCCTTGCGATTCTTGTGCGTCAATGTGGCCGAAACGCCCGGCTCGAGGTGCTCGCCGGCCCAGCCAAACACGGAATCGCCGATTTTCACATTATAGGTAATGCCGCCCGTGGAAGGCCAGGCGAACACCTCGCCATCGGCACCGATCTCGAAAGGCGCCCACTGATTGGCCGGCGAAACGCCCCCCTGCACCGCTGTCATGACAAGTTGTTCACGATTATTCTTCAGGCTCATCTTTACCCTCTTTTTCAAATAGTTACCTGACATTCCTCAGGTATTCAATCAAGTGCGAACACACGCCGGGCATTGGCCGTTGTCTGCCCGGCCAGCTCGGCCAGCGTCACCCCCCTGACCCCGGCAATGCACTCAGCCACATGGCGAACAAAAGCCGGCTCGTTGCGCTTGCCGCGATGCGGCATCGGCGCCAGATACGGCGCATCGGTTTCGACCAGCAGGCGATCAGCTGGCACATAGGCCGCCACTTCGCGTAACTGATCGTTGCGCTTGAACGTCACATTGCCGGAAAAGGAAATATACATGCCCAGATCCAGGGCCTGCGCCGCCACGTTCTTTGTCGATGAGAAACAATGCATGATACCGCCAGTCTCCTGCACGTTCGCTTCCCGTAATACGCGCAACGTCACTTCATCGGCCTCGCGCATATGCACGATGACCGGCTTGCCGCAAGCCCGCGCCGCCTCCAGATGCGTGCGGAAACGCGCCTGCTGCACCTCGGGCGGCACCCGATGGCGGAAAAAGTCCATACCGGTCTCGCCGATGGCCACGCAACGCGGATGTGCAGCCTGTGCCAGTAATGACTGCACATCCGGCTCGCTTGCCACCTCGTGGTTGGGATGCACGCCACTCGAAAACCATACATTGTCATAGGCCTCCGCCAGCGCCTTCAATCGCTCGTGCTGCTCCAGCTCCACGGCCACGGCAATGATGCGCCGCACGCCGGCCTCGCGCATGCGCGCAAAGACCTGCTCGCGATCATCCTCAAAATGTGGAAAATCGACATGGCAATGGGTATCGAAAAGCTCGATCTCAGCCATGCATGATCGCCTGCAGATGCGCCAGTCGGACATGGTGCAGATCGTCCAGGCCATGCGGATTGGCAAACACGTGCACCGGCGGCGCTTCAGGCTCACCCAGTTCGGAGACAACCAGATCCGCACCGGCAAAGTCGTGATCCCGGGTATAATCGTTGATCGTCACCACACATTTGAGGCCGGCAGCGGCCGCGGCCTTCCAGCCGTTGCCGGAATCCTCCATGGCCAGCGTTTCCCTTGCCGATACGCCCAGCTGATCCATCGCATAGGTGTAAATGTCCGGCGCCGGCTTCTTGGCCGGCACGATGTCGCCGGCGGCCAGTACGGCAAAGCGGTCAAACCATTCCGCCCCCAGCGAGTGCTCGATCAGGGCATCCAGTGCCGCCGGTGTGGTCGTCGTCGCCACGCCCAGCGTGATCCCCGCGGCATAAGCCTCTTCCAGCAGCCGACGCACACCCGGACGCAACGGTATGCGGCCGGCGGCAATCAGCTTTTGATAATGCATGGTTTTCGATGCATGCAAACGCGCAATCTCCTCCGCCGGAGGCACCTCGGTGCCCAGACGTTCATGATCGAAGCGGATGCGCTCCTTGCCCCCGGTCACGGCCAGCAGTTCGCCATAGGTCGGCACGTCCCAGCGCCGTGCCAGCCCGGCCTCCTCAAAAGCCAGGTTAAAGGCCACGCGATGGCCATCACGCTCGGTGTCGGCCAGCGTGCCATCCACATCCCATAAAATACATTTCAACTCAGCCATGCCTGCTCCTTGGAAGATCGAATTGTGCGGGTAACATTCGGCCATGAGCCGGATTTTCCTACCCGAACAGGTGCACAAGACTGCTGCAGAAGTGACGGAACCTCAACTGAAACGGCCGCCGATGTATCAGGTTTTCATGCTCAATGATGACTTCACGCCGATGGACTTTGTTGTCGAAATGCTGATGCTGCATTTTCAGAAATCAGCCGAGGAAGCGACGGCCATCATGCTTAAAATTCATCGGCAGGGTAAGGGGTTATGCGGCACCTACCCGCGCGATATTGCCGAAAGCAAGGTTCATGTCGTGGAAAAGACTAGCCGCAACCAGGGTCATCCGCTACGCTGTGTTATGGAAAAAGTCGATGACGATCCGGCATAATCCGCATAACGGCAAGGGTTACCAAGTTGCCGCCTGCGATGTGAAAATGGTCGGATGAGACGACGGATAAGGAGACGATATGGGCATTCTTAACGAAGAACTCGAACAGACCCTGAACGACGTTTTTCGTCAGGCCCATTTGCATCGCAACGAATTCGTTACCATTGAACATCTGCTGCTCGGCCTGCTGGAAAACCCGGAAGCGCGCAGCATCCTGGAAGCCTGCGATGCCGACATTCCCCTGCTGCGGGAACAGTTGCAGGAGTTCATCCACAACCATGTCGCCATCCTGCCCGATGACAATCGGGAAACGACGGCCAGCATCGGATTACAGCGCGTCATCCAGCGGGCCGTCATGCAGGTACAGGCCTCAGGCCGCACGGAGGTGACCGGCGCCAATATTCTCGTTGCCATTTTTTCCGAAAAGGAATCCCATGCCGTTTACTTTCTCAAGCAAATGGGCATCACCCGGCTCGATGTCGTCAGCCGCATTGCACACAGTTCCTCACCGGCCATTGAAGAGGAACATCATGCCGAAATCGGCGAGGAAGGCGGTACAGAGCAAAAACAAAAGAAATCCGCACTGGCGCAATACTGCATCGACCTGTGCGCGCAGGCACAGGACGGCCATATCGATCCGCTGATCGGCCGCAAGCAGGAATTACAGCGCATGATGCATATCCTCTGCCGCCGCCGCAAAAACAATCCGCTGCTGGTTGGCGAGGCCGGCGTCGGAAAAACGGCCATTGCCGAAGGCCTGGCACTGAAAATTGTTCAGGGCGATGTCCCCGAAGTGCTGCAATCGGCCTCGCTGTATGCGCTGGACATGGGGGCCTTGCTGGCCGGCACAAAATATCGCGGCGATTTCGAGGAGCGCCTGAAAAACGTCATTGCCGAACTGGCCAGGCAGGACAAGGCCATCCTGTTTATCGATGAAATCCACACCATTATCGGCGCCGGCGCAGCCAGCGGCGGCACCATGGACGCTTCCAATCTGCTTAAACCCGCCCTGGCGCGCGGCAGCCTGCGCTGCATCGGCGCCACAACACACCATGAATTCCGCAATCTGTTTGAAAAGGATCGCGCCCTGTCGCGCCGTTTTCAGAAGATCGATGTTCCCGAACCCGGCGTCGAGGAAACCATTGAGATTCTCAAGGGCCTGAAACCTCATCTTGAGGAACATCATGAGGTGCGCTACAGCCAGGCAGCCATCGAACAGGCGGCCAGACTGGCCAAACGTCATCTGCAGGAACGCAATCTGCCCGACTCCGCCATTGATGTGCTGGATGAAGCCGGCGCTGCCATTCGTGTCCAGCCTGAAGGAAAGCGACGCATGCAGATCACCGTGCACGATATCGAGTCCACCGTGGCCGCCATTGCCCGTATCCCCTCCCATCAGGTAAAAGCCTCCGACCGCAAGCGGCTGGCACATCTGGAACGCAACCTGAAACTCAGTGTGTTTGGCCAGGACAAGGCGATTGAACAGCTGGCTACCCAGATCAAATTATCCCGCGCCGGCCTGGCCCATCCGGAAAAACCGATCGGAAGCTTCCTTTTTTCCGGCCCCACCGGCGTCGGCAAGACCGAAGTCGCCCGCCAGCTGGCACGCATCATGGGTATTGAACTGATCCGTTTTGATATGTCCGAATATATGGAATCCCATACCGTATCCCGGCTGATCGGCGCCCCGCCGGGTTATGTCGGCTTCGACCAGGGCGGCCTGCTCACCGAGGCGGTAAACAAACACCCGCATGCGGTGCTGTTGCTCGATGAAATCGAGAAGGCGCATCCCGATCTGTTCAACCTGCTGCTACAGGTCATGGATCATGGCACACTGACGGACAATAATGGCCGCAAGGCGGATTTCCGCCATATTGTCCTGATCATGACCAGCAATGCCGGTGCCTTTGAACTGCAGAAAAACCTGCTTGGTTTCAATCCGCAGCCGCGTCAGGGTGATGACAGTGAGGCCATCAAGCGCATCTTCTCACCGGAATTTCGCAACCGGCTGGATGCCATCATTCCGTTTGCCCCGCTTTCCGGAGAGGTCATCCTGCACATTGTTGACAAGTTTATTATCGAACTTGAATGCCAGTTACAGGAAAAGCGCGTTGACATCACCGTCACCGATGCCGCCAGGGACTGGCTGGCACAGCACGGTCACGATCCGCTCATGGGCGCGCGCCCCATGGCGCGGCTCATTCAGCAGCAAATCAAACAAAAACTGGCCGATGAAATTCTGTTCGGTGCCCTGCAGAAAGGTGGCCGGGCCATCATTGACCGTGGCGAACACGGCCTGATGGTGACCGTTCCCGCCAGACAACCTGCCTGATGGCCATGGGCAAAAAGGCACCGAAGCATTACACCGGGCAGATCGATCACCGCGAGAGTATGGATTTATCCATCAGCATGGCGCCGATCGGGGTCGTTCACAGCCATTATAAGGAACGCTTTGCCGCCCCGCGGCAACCGACGCTGGAAACCCCGACTGCGGCCCGCATCGAGTTAAAACGCGAAATGAATCTTGAACAGGCGTTACAGGATCTGGACGGGTTTTCGTATATCTGGGTGATTTACTGGATGCATCTGAATCGCGGCTGGAATCCGACGGTCCTGCCGCCCAGAGGCCCGAAAGTTCGCCGCGGCCTGTTTGCCACACGTGCGCCCCATCGCCCGAACAGCATTGGCCTTTCGGCCGTACGTCTGTTGCGCATTGAAGGCCGCAACCTGCACATCAGCGGCCACGATATGCTCGACGGCACACCGGTGCTCGATATCAAGCCCTATATCCCCTATGCCGATGCCTTTCCCGATGCCGCCCATGGCTGGACAGAGATGCTGCAGACATCCCCGGATTAGCCCTCTGCGCTTACGCTTCTTCGTCCGCTTTCTCCAGCAACAGTTTGTTACGTGAGGAAACGCCCTTATAACGTAAAATGGCTGTGACATGGGCTTTGACCGTCGCTTCGGAAATCCCCAGCAGACGGGCAATTTCCTTATTGGTCATACCGCTGCGAATCAGCTTCAGCACTTCAAGCTGTCGTTCCGTCAAATGCTTGCTGCTGCTCACGGGTTCTTCTTTCGGCTCATCGCGGATCAGGGTCAATAAATGCGGCGGAATATACGTGCCACCCTCCAGCATCAGCTGAATCGCCGTCAGCAGGATTGTCGCCCGGGTACTCTTGGGAATATAGCCCAGGGCACCCAGCTCAAGGGAGCGCCTCATTAGTTCGATATCTTCCCATGCCGAGAGCATGGCCACCTTCTGCTCAGGATGCTGACGTTTGATTTCCATCAGCAGGTTAATGCCCTTGCCGTCGGGCAATTCATAATCCAGCAATATCAGACCGAAGCTACCGTTTTTACGAATAAGCCTGCGCGCTTCAGCAATGGATTCCGCTTCGGAAATTTCCCTGATTCGGGAAAGGCCCTGCAATAGCTGTATCAGTCCCGATCTGAATAGCTGATGATCATCCACAACCAGAATGTGCATAGGGCAATCTCACAGCCGATCCGTTTTCAACGCAACCGGTAAAAGGTCGTACGACCAGGGTCTAATTTTATTCCACAATCATCACTCCTAGAGTTGTGCGCAAGGAAACTTCCCAAGTGAACCAAACATGCCTATCCATATTATTGACGATGATCCGCTTATGCGAAACCTGCTGCTGGAGATGGCCTCCTTTCACAGCGATCATTGTATCACCTTCACATCTGCAGAGGAATATCTGACCCAGGCCGGTTCCGATTCGTTCAAAGAGGCCCGGCTGATTATCACCGATGTGATGATGCCCGGCATAAACGGGCTTGAACTGGTTCGGGAACTTCGTTCACTGGGCCTGCGCAGCAAAATCATTGTCATCAGCGGAAACTTCCCGGATCATGATGAGGCCCCGCACCCCAGTGTATGCGGCCTGGTGCAAAAACCCTTTGATCTCCGACGCATGCAGATGATCATTGCCGTCGTTCTCGCCTGCCGCTGCCGGCATACTGCAGACGAAACCCATGAAGCGATCGCCTACTGGCCCGGCATCCGCATCAAATGTCCGCATCGTCAGTCGGACTGAGAGCCGGCGCTCATTTCAACAGGAATCCGTTCGTCTGTATCCACGCGCAGGTGAAACAAATCCGGCCGTGCATAGTGGCCACTGACATCCAGAATACGTCTGGCATGGCGAATCCTGTCCATGTCAACCTCGGCATAGAGGATGCCCTGCTCCCGGCTTAACGGCCCAGCGACCGTCTGACCACCCGGCGCAACAATCATCGAATCACCGGGATTGATCCATTCATCAGCATCGGGATAAAGCATCTGCTTGTAAGGCATCTCATCGGGGATATCGCGCGCATGCAAAAGATGTCCGCAACCCATGACCCAGCATCCCCCCTCCTTGGCAATATGCTGTAATGTTGCCTGCCATACCGCGCCGCTGTCATAGGTCGGGGCAATATAGATCTGGATGCCCTGTGCATAGAGGCTATAGCGGGCAAGCGGCATGTAGTTCTCCCAGCATATCAGCGTGCCAATACGACCCGCCGGCGCATCCACTACCCGCAACCCGCTTGCATCGCCCATGCCCCAGACCATGCGCTCGGGATTGGTCGGCATGAGTTTTCGATGTCGATTGGCAATCGAACCATCGGGTAAAATCACCACCACCGTATTGTACAGGGTCGAGCGACTGAAGCGGCTGTCAATTTCATTCATGCCGCAAACAATCGTGATATGATGTTCACGCGCCGCATCCGATAAGGGCCGCAGATCCCCGGCATCAATATCCACGGCCTGCCCGGCCAGCAGGGCATGCAACGATTCACAGGCATTCCAGTCTGCACCTGGCCGCAGACGCCAGAGCCATGCCGGATAACCGGCCAGATATGCCTCACTGAACACCACCAGCGCCGCCCCTTCGGCTGCCGCCCGGCCAGCGGCCAGCACGGCCTGTTCCAGGGTTTTATCACGATTCAGAAATATCGGCGCCTGCTGCACAATGGCAATTTTACATTCATCCATCATCGCCTCCCGCCACCCCCGATGGGTAAGGCTATATCCGAGTATAGCGGTCGGTTATGGCAATGGCAAAAACGGACATGTCTGCAAAAAGCCTGAACGCAACAGATCGTCCGGGGTGTCAATATCAAACGCTGTACCTAACTCCATGTAGCGCAGGGCAAGTGCACGTGCCCGCTGACGTGTCTGTTCCAGCACCTTGCCGGAACTCCAGGAAATATCCTCAAACATGCCGGTGTGACATTGCCTGAGCGCAATCAGATCATAACCGCCGTCTTCAACCGGGCCGACCACCACATCATGATCCGATAATTGCCTTACGCCCTCATGCAGGCGTGTCTCCGACATATGCGGAGAATCACATCCCAGAAACATCACCGGCTTGTCATCCCTGCGAAAACTTTCACGCATCAGCCCGGCCATGCGTTGACCAAGCACGCCTTCCCCCTGCGGCATCACCGGCAATGTAAAGGCCTGGAAAAAATCATGCCGCGGCTCATCGGCAGCCAGCCAGATATCACGAAATAAACGTTGCGCCCGCTCAATCACAGTCACCGCCATCGCCTGATAAATCATGGCCGCCTCATCGGCGCTGTACCGTGTCATCAGGCGCGTTTTCACATGCCCCGGCACAGGTGCCTTGGTCATAATGATCACACGCACCTCAGCGTGCATGGTCATACATGGCGGCCAGTTTCTCAGCCGGCACCCCCAGCCAATAGTAAAGACGCAGTTTCCACATCAGCAAAATCGTACGCCCGATGCCCTGGCGTTCCCAGCGTCGGCCCGAAGTAACGACAGGCCGGGGCAGACAGGCGATTTTCCCGACGCGCTTCAAACGCCTGGATAACTCGACATCCTCCATCAACGGTTGCTCCGGGAATCCTCCCAACTGCTCAAATACCTTGCGCCGCACGAACATGGCCTGATCGCCGGTGCTGATACGCGTCAGCCGGGAGCGCCAGTTAATCAGCCATTCAATCAACCGGAATATCGTGGGAGCGCCGGACAGCCGCAGATCAAAGCGACCGCCAACAATGGCAGGGTCGCCCATGACTTCGCGGATATCGGCCAGGTGCCCGGCTGTCAGCATGGTATCGGCATGCAGGAAACACAACACATCCGCATCCCCGCAAAGCGCTGCTCCGGCATTCATCTGTGTGGCACGTCCGGGCGTATGCTCCAGACACTCAAAACCGGCCTGCCGAATACGCGCAACCGTATCATCGTCTGAACCGCCATCGACAAACACGACCCGAACATCAGGCAGACATTGCAATGCGCGCAACTGCCCGTCCAGCACCGCCGCTTCATTCAGGCAGGGAATGATGATGGCCGGCGACGGCCATTCAGCAGATCGCAAGCGCCACCCAGCCGCTGCCCGGCTGACGGAAGTTGGTCACCTGCCCCCGCCAGACGCGCCCGGCCAGCGCAATCAACTGTGAGCCATGCATATACATGCGGATATCCAGCTTCATTTCCTGTCCTCTGATCATCACCGAACTTGGTGGCACCAGTTGCTGCACCACGGTATCATCAGACTCCAGCGATGCAAAACGCTTGCGGCTCATGCTTTTGCCCAGTACAACGCCCTTGCCGCCATGCCTGGCCGCCGGCTTGAACACCAGCTCTTTGCGCATGCGCCAGGCCTCATCCGCATTCATTTCATCCAGGCGATGTGTTTCCGGCACGACCGCCCGTATCAGCGTCAGGATCCCGGCATCCACACAGGACTCAAGCCAGCCTTCACGCCACCAGTCCACCATGCGCGACTTATCGCCGATCAGGGCATAGCTGCGCGGATGCGGATTCAGCGCAACCAGTCCCGCTTCATAGGCACGCCGCACATCGGCCAGAGCCTCGCTTTCCAGATAAAAGTCCGTATGCCGGTTATAAATCGCATCGATACGCTGCTGTTGATACATCAGCCCCTGTGATGTGAGATGCAGCGCTTCAGGACTCACAACCCATGCCTTGCGCCCACTGCGCTGCAACAGGCGCGCATAGGCACACATTTCCGGATACATGAATTGCCGTTCAACCTGCTCATCCATGATCACCATCGTGCGCCAGCGCGGATCAAACATGGTCGCCAGACGATCTTCCAGCGCTCCCTCAAGCTCGGGTACATCCGGTTGCGGTATCCAGCAATCGTTCTGCGCGGCATCCCGCCCGAGATACAACCCACCGGCATTGTTATTGATTTCGATCAGCTTCGGGCCGGATGCGGTCAGGTGAAAATCAAACCCCATCAGCACACTGGGATAATCTGTTCGCACCCGTGCAGCCGACGGCAGCATATCACGCAATTGTTGCAGATATGCCGGATTATCCTTCAAGGCATACACCGCACGCGCGAAACGCAGCATGGTATCAAACGCCTTGCGCGAAACGGGAACGGGCTGTTCACTCGCCAATGGAAACATGGGCCGCAGACTATCTCAATTCGTCCACTTCTGTCACAATTCGCTGATGGCGAATCAACATGGGCAATCCACACACCAGCTGGCCGGCATCAGCAGCGAAACGCTGCAGGATTTACTCAGGCAGTGGCAACAACCAGCGTTTCGCGCCCGGCAGATTCTGGACTGGCGCAACAAGGGCATTCTGAATCCCGAGCATATGGGCAATCTGCCGCGCGACCTGCGTCGGCGGCTGGGTAGCGAAATTGAATGCGAATCGCTGCAACTGATTCGTCGTCAGTGCTCTGCGGACGGCACACGAAAATATGTTTTCTCGCTAAAGCGCCCACCGCTTCAGGGCCGGCAGATTGAAAGCGTACTGATCCCCGAAACGAAGCGCGCCACGGTCTGCATATCCTCGCAGATTGGCTGCGTGCTTGATTGCCCGTTTTGCTATACCGGCACCCAGGGCTTTGAGGGCAACCTGACGGCTGCAGAAATTATTGCCCAGATACTGGCGATCAAACATGACCTGCACAGCGATCCGTTGCCGCAAACGCTGCATAATGAGGTAACGCATATCGTCTACATGGGCATGGGCGAACCGATGGCAAACGAGGCCGGCGTCCATGGCAGCCTGCGCCTGCTGCTGGACGACTTTCGCATCTCGCGCCGCCGCATTACCCTCTCCACATCCGGACTGGTCCCGCAAATCGAGCGTCTGGGGGAAAATTATCCGGTGAATCTGGCCATTTCACTGCATGCCGCTGATAACGACCTGCGTGACCGGCTGGTTCCTATCAACCGAAAATATCCGCTCGAGCGTTTGCGTGATTGCCTGGATTGTTATCCCCTGGGCAGGCAACGTCATATCACGCTGGAATATGTCATGCTTGCCGGTGTTAATGACCGGGAAGAGGATATCCGCTCGTTGCTGGCTTTTGTCAACCCCGCCCGCGAACGCCTGAATCTGATTCAGTTCAACCCCTATCCCGGCAACCCATTCCTCGGCAGCTCGAAGGAACATATGAACGCATTCGCGCAACGCTTGATTTCCAAAGGAATTCGTGCAACGGTAAGGCGTTCGCGCGGAGAGGATATCATGGCCGCCTGCGGGCAGCTCAAGGCTGAGACTTCCGCAGTTCAAAGCGCCGAACACTGATGGAGGGAGGATTGAAAGCACAACAGGCACGGATCGGCATCATTGGCGGCAGCGGTTTGTATGATATGGAAGGCATGCAGATCATTGATACGATCGACCTTGATACCCCCTTCGGCAAACCCTCGGAGCCGCTGACCCTGGCCACAACCGGAAGCCGGGAGGTCGTTTTTCTTCCCCGCCATGGCAAAGGGCATCGTATCCCGCCGCACCGCATCAATTACCGCGCCAATATTTATGCCATGAAACAGGCCGGGGTGCAGCAGATTATCTCGGTCTCCGCCGTCGGCTCACTGCGCGAGGATATCCGGCCCGGCGATTTCATTATTGTCGATCAGTTCGTGGATCGCACGCATGGCCGCCAAACAACCTTTTTCGATGGCCCGGTTGTGGCTCATGTTTCCATGGCCGACCCAGTCTGCCCTGCCCTGCGCCAGCGTTTAATCAGGGCCTGTGATGCCCGGGAGATTCGCGTACACACTACCGGCACCTATATGGTCATGCAGGGGCCGCAGTTCTCCAGCCGCGCCGAATCCGAACTCTATCGTCAATGGGGCATGGATATCATCGGCATGACCAATATGCCGGAAGCCAAACTGGCCCGTGAGGCGGAAATCTGTTATGCCACTGTGGCCATGTGCACCGATTACGATTGCTGGCATGAAGAAGAGGCGGATGTCTCCGTCAGCTCGGTGATTGAAATCATGCAGGCCAATGTACGCCGGGCCAAGGACATGCTGCATGCCTTTCTGCAGGATGACAGCGTGCATCCATGTTCATGCCAACAGGCGCTGCAGCATGGCATTTTTGCCGATCTGAAAACGGCCGATGATGATGCCGTGCGACCGATATTCGAGCTGGTCAGGCGTTTTCTGTAATGCTGCGCCCACTGTTTCTTCTTGTCGTAATCCCGGCCTTGCTGCTGGCCGGATGTGCGAGCAAAACCGGAGCCGACCAACAACTGCTGGAAAAACAGGCTGATATTCATTACCGGCTGGGTGTCGATGCGCTGCAAAAAGGCGCATTGCCCAAGGCATTTGAAGAACTCATGCTGTCGGACAAACTGCGTCCGAATCAACCGAATGTGCTGGACGCCCTGGCCTATGCCTGGCGTTTACGCGGGGAAACCGGCAAGGCCGAAGCCCTGTACAAAAAATCATTACGCATTCAGTCCCGCCCGGAAACCCATAACAACTATGCCAACCTGTTGCTTGAACTCAAACGCTATGAAGCAGCCGCCAAACAGGCCCAACTCGCCCTGGCCGACCCTCGCTACCGCAACCAGCATCTGGCCTTGATGAATTATGGCGATGCCTTGCTCGGCCTGCAGCAATATGATGAAGCGATCAAGCAATATCGTCTGGCGGCAACCCTGCGTCCCGATGATGTCCAGCCACTGATCAGGGAAGCGCATGCCTATGCACTGATGCAGCATCCGGACTATGCCATTGCCCTGCTGGAATCACTCAACAGACAGAATCCAACGCATCGCGAAATTGTGGAAATGCTGGTCACGCTGTTGCATCAGCAGGGTGAAACAAAAGCCGCTGTCAGCTATCTGACCGCATTCAGGGATCGCACGCCCGATGCCCTGGATCGAGCCTGGGCCAATGACTTGTTAGGACAATGGAATCATGAATAACCCACCTGAAACATCACCTCCCGAACAAAATCAAGCGCAGCATGAATCGTTGTTTACCGATATCGGACAGCGTTTGCAGCAGGCGCGTCAGCAAAGAAACCTTACCATCCATGATGTTTCCCATCGACTGAAACTTCGCAAACAATACATTGAGGCACTGGAATCCGGCGACTGGCAACAATTGCCCGGCGATGCCTATGCCATAGGTTTCCTCAAACAATATGCCAGTCTGTTGCAACTGGATATGGAACGGGAAATCGAACAGGTAAAATCCGGTGAATATCGCCTGACCAGCCCGCTGACC
>WFNX01000012.1 GCA_015488375.1 Mariprofundaceae bacterium
CTGAAAGGGATCTCATGCATGGATAGCTCATGCGCAAGACACTGTTCATATGCCGACTCAAGCAGACCCGGACCGAGCCCCCGGTGCACTTCAATCGCACATCCAATCACCTTGCCGGACAAATCATCAAATTCCATTTCCTGCAAACCCCAACCATCTTCGTGCCCTCTGTGATCTTCGTGGTTCATTCCCACCCTTTATTCACCACAGAGCGCACGAAGTTCACGAAGGGTTTTCAAACTCACTACCTCCGACCCAGTCCCCCTTCGTGATCTCTGTGTCCTTCGTGGTTCCCCTCGCCTCCACTCGGTCTTCGTGGTTAATCCTGTTGCCTCAGTTCTGCAACCACCTCCACCAGCGATTCTCGCCAGGGGCGAATGGTGATACCGAACGTCGATTCAAGTTTCTTGCACAACAGCTCGGAGTTCGCCGGCCTTTGGGCCAGGGTCGGATAATCACTTGTCGCAATGGCATCAAGCTGCCGGATGCGTAGCGCCATGCCCTGCCGCCTTGCCTCATCGAAAATCGCTTCGGCAAAGCCATGCCAGTGTGTCGCCTCCGGCTGGGCCAGATGATACGTTCCCCAATGCCCGCCCATGTCCGGCAGAATGGCCAGAATAACGCGTGCCAGCTCAGAGGCCGCAGTCGGCTTGCCAAACTGATCGGCCACAACGCCAAGCTGCTCCCGCTCCCTGCCCAGTCTCAGCATCGTTTTGACAAAATTATTGCCATGCGCGGAAAACACCCAGCTGGTACGCAGAATCAGATGCTGCGGACAGTGCTCACGCACCATGGCCTCGCCCGCGGCCTTGCTTGCACCATACACCCCGAGCGGTGCAATCGGATCATCCTCGACCCAGGCGCCCTGCTTGCTGCCGTCAAACACATAATCGGTGGATACATGAATCAACGGAACCCCCAGCCGGGCACAGGCTCCGGCCAGATGTGCGGGCCCGTCCCGATTCACCGCAAAGGCCGCCCCGATGTTCTCTTCCGCCCGGTCCACCGCTGTCCAGGCCGCCGCATTAATGATGACATCGGGCTTTGCCTCCGCGGCAAATGCACTGACCGCCCCGGCGTCGGTAATATCCAGTTCATCACAATCCACGGCGATGCAGGCATGCTCCGTCGCCTGACGTACCAGTTCCGTACCCAGCTGACCCTTGGCGCCGGTAATCAGCAACTTCATCGCGGCAGACGCTCGCGGGGAGCCTGTTGCAGGGTCGGCAGGGCCTTGTCCTTGTCCGACAACAAAGGCGCATCAATCGGCCAGTCAATGGCCAGATCAGGATCATCCCAGGCCACACCGGCATCCGAAGCCGGATCGTAGAATGCCGTACATTTGTACTGGAAATCGGCCACATCGCTGAGTACGCAAAAGCCATGCGCATAACCCGGCGGAATCCATAGCTGGCGATGATTGTCCTCATTCAGTTCCACGCCGACCCACTGGCCACAGGTTGGCGAATCCGGATTCACATCCGCCGCCACATCGAACACTCTACCTGTTCCTGCCGAGACCAGTTTCCCCTGCGGATTATTCAGCTGAAAATGCAGGCCGCGCAGCACGCCCTTGCGCGAGCGGGAGTGATTGTCCTGCACAAACTCCAGCCCTTCGCCCGGGATGCCGTATGCCGCATAGCGATGTTTATGGAACACCTCGAGCAGAAAGCCCCGCGCATCACCGAACACCTTCGGTTCGATAATCAGCACGCCAGGCAGCCGCGTTTCAATAACCTTCATCTGCGATCCTCCAGCACATGCATCAGGTACCGACCATAGCCATTCTTCAGCAATGGCCTGGCCAGCGCCGCAAGCTCGCTATCGCTGATATAGCCCTGCTCCCAGGCGATTTCTTCCGGGCAGGCAATTTTCAGGCCCTGCCGCTTCTCGATCACCTCGACATAGCGCGCCGCATCCATCAGCGATTCATGCGTGCCGGTATCCAGCCAGGCCGCACCGCGCCCGAGCTTCTCCACATGCAGCTTGCCCTGCGCCAGATATGCCTTGTTCACATCGGTTATCTCCAGCTCGCCACGGGCCGAAGGCTTGATCGCAGCGGCGATATCCACTGCCTGTCCGTCATAGAAATACAGGCCGGTTACGGCATAATGCGATTTGGGCTGCGCCGGCTTTTCCTCAATCGACAAGGCCAGACCGTTGGCATCAAACTCCACCACGCCATAGCGCTCCGGATCATGCACATGATAGGCGAACACGCATGCCCCGCCTTCATGGCTGACGGTATCCACCGCATGACGCAACTGGGCGACCATGCCATGTCCGTAAAAGATATTGTCCCCCAGAATCAGGCAGCTCGGTTCATCCACCACGAATTCCGCAGCGATATGATAGGCCTGCGCGAGTCCCTCCGGCCTCGGCTGCTCGGCATAGGAGAACGCCAGCCCCCACTGCGAACCATCGCCCAGAACCTTGCGAAAATGCGGCAAATCATGTGGCGTGGAAATAATCAGAATCTCGCGGATGCCGGCCAGCATCAGCGTGGATAAGGGATAATAGATCATCGGCTTGTCATACACCGGCATCAGTTGCTTGCTCACCGCCAGCGTCAGCGGATGCAGGCGCGTGCCGGAACCGCCGGCCAGAATGATGCCCTTCATGCAATGATCCCGCGCTGCCGCAGATAGGCCATGACCTGATCCACGCACACATCCAGTGCCTGCGTACCGGTATCAACATCCACCTCCGGCGCCTCCGGCGGCTCATAAGGCGAGGAAATACCCGTAAAATCGGCGATTTCACCGGCCCGCGCCCGCTTGTACAGCCCCTTCACATCGCGCGATTCGCAGACATCCAGCGGCGTATTGCAGTAAATCTCGATAAAATCCTCACCGAGCAATGCTCGCGCCCGCGCCCGATCGCTGCGAAACGGCGAAATAAAGGCCGTCAGCGTCAACACACCGGCCTGCACAAACAACCCGGCCACTTCGGCCACGCGACGGATATTCTCCACCCGTCCCGCATCGGAGAAATCGAGATCGGCACACAGGCCATGCCGCACATTATCGCCGTCAATAACAAAAGTGTGCGCGCCCTGCTCATACAGCCGCCTCTCCACGGCATGCGCCAGCGTTGATTTGCCGGCACCGGAAAGGCCGGTAAACCATAACACCGCGCCCCTGTGCCCGTTCAGTTCTTCGCGCATCGCGCGGCTGACTTCGGCTTCATGCCAGACCACGTTCGGGCTTTTCATCGTTTTATCGTCCATCTTCTCCCCTCATGGCTGCACATCATAATAATCGCGATACCAGGCGACAAACCGCGCCAGTCCGTCCTCAATGCGCGTCGCCGGGGCAAAGCCGAAATCGCGGCGAATGCGCGTCAGATCGGCATGGGTGGACAATACATCGCCCGGCTGCATCGGACACATCTCTTTTTTTGCCTCTATACCCAGCCTGTCTTCCAACACCGTGATAAAATATTCCAGCTTTACCGGCCGGTCATTGCCGATATTATAGATCATGAAACGCTTGCCATTGTCATCGGCGGCCGGTGGCTGCTGCAGGATGCGCAGAACGCCCTCGACAATATCATCAATATAGGTGAAATCGCGGTACATCTGTCCGTGATTGAAAATGCGAATCGCCTTGCCGGCCAGCATATCCCGCGTAAAACTGAAATAGGCCATATCCGGCCTTCCCCATGGCCCGTACACCGTAAAAAAGCGCAGCCCCGTACAGGCCATGCCGTACAGGTGCGCATAACTGTGCGCCATCAGTTCATTGGCCTTTTTCGTCGCCGCATAGAGCGAAATCGGCTGATCCACAACATCATCCTCGCTGTACGGCAGCTTTGTATTGCCGCCATACACGGAACTGGACGAGGCAAAGACCAGATGCTGCACATCATGATGGCGACAGCATTCCAGTACGGTGAGAAACCCCTTCAGGTTGCTGTCCGCATAGGCATAGGGGTGCTGTAGCGAATAGCGCACCCCGGCCTGGGCCGCCAGATGCAACACCTGCTGCGGCTGCCAGCGGGCAAACAACTGCTGCATGGCCTCCCGATCAACAATATCCGCCTGCGCAAAATGAAAGCCGTCACAGGCCTGCAGCCGCGCCAGACGTGCCCGTTTGAGGCTCACATCGTAATAATCATTCAGGTTATCTATGCCGATCACCGTGTGTCCCTGCTGCAACAGCCGCAGGCCGGCATGCATGCCGATAAAACCGGCCGCGCCGGTCAGCAAAACGATCATGAAACCTTCTTCCAGTTGCTGCCCGTCGGCGTATCCTCGACGACAATTCCCTGTTCCAGCAATTGCGCCCGGATCGCATCGGCGCGCGCATAATCCTTCTCCCGCCTGGCCTGCAGGCGCTCGGCAATCAGCGCCTCGATCGCCGCCGCATCAATATCCGAGCCCTGAAACCACTCGGCCACCGGCTGCTGCACAATGCCCAGCAGGCCGCACATGGCGCGAAACTGATGTGCCAGCGTGCACACATCCCGACCCTGATCCAGGCCCTTATTGATCCGGCGCGACACATCGAACAATGCCGCCAGCGCTTCCGGCGTATTGAAATCATCATTCATCGCCTCGCAGAACGATGACGGCAACTGCGCCATGTGCGCATCCACATCGCCCTCAGGCAGGCGCCGCATCGTTTCATACAAACGATCGAGCCCGGCCCTGGCCGTTTCCAGCGCCGTATCGGAGAAATCCAGCGGCGAACGGTAATGCGTGCCCAGCATGAACATGCGCAGCACTTCCGGATGAAAGCGCTCCGTCACCTCGCGAATCGTGAAAAAGTTCCCCAGCGATTTGGACATCTTTTCGGCATTGATATTCACAAAGCCGTTATGCAGCCAGTAGCGCGCAAAGCCTCCGTGATTGGCCGCCACGGCCTGTGCAATTTCGTTCTCGTGGTGCGGAAACTTCAGATCCATGCCGCCGCCGTGAATATCGAAAGTATCGCCAAGATGCTGACAACTCATGGCCGAGCACTCGATATGCCAGCCCGGCCGCCCCGGCCCCCAGGGCGAATCCCAGGCCGGCTCCCCTTCCTTTGACTTCTTCCACAGCACGAAATCCAGCGGATCTTCCTTGTCCGCGTCCACCTGCACGCGGCTGCCCGCCTCCAGTTCATCGATATTCTTGCCGGACAGACGACCATAACCCTCAAAGCGGCGCACGCGATACAGCACATCACCGGATGCAGACACATAGGCATAACCCTCGGCTTCCAGCGCCTGAATCATGGCGATCATCGCCTCCATATGCGTCGTGGCGCGCGGCTCGACATCGGGCCGGAGACATCCCAGCGCATCGGCATCCTGATAAAAGGCCGCAATCATCTCCCCGGTCAACGCTTCGATCGAAATCCCGCGCTCGGCCGCACGCCGGATGATTTTATCATCCACATCGGTGAAATTGCGCACATAGCGCACCTCATAGC
>WFNX01000013.1 GCA_015488375.1 Mariprofundaceae bacterium
CCGTGCCGGAGAGTTCGGTATGTTTCTTCAGCAGATAGGGTTGGCGATACGGTTTGCCGTCGCGCGTCTGCTCCGGGCCGTACATGATGATGTCGCCCGGCGGAATGATGCCTTTCAGGGCCTTGTCGAGATCGCCCTTTTCATCCACCAGTTTGAATTCCAGTTGCGCCGTACGGCCGATCAGTTCCTTGGCATGGGCCGTATCTTCATAGCCGGGGATTTGCACCAGAATACGATGGTCTCCCTGTTTGACGATGACCGGTTCGGTTGTGCCCAGTGCATCAATACGACCACGGATGACTTCGATCGCCTGATCCACGGCGAATTTCCGGATTTCCTTGGCTTCATCGGCCTTGAGTTCGAGGCGCAGGCCGTTATCTGCCGTGCGGCTGATGTGGTAGGCGGGCAACGCCTTGCCGAGCAGTTTCTCCGCCGCATCGATATCACCGGCCTGTTTCAGCCGGACTTCAATAACCTGCTGCTCTGAGGCCAGTTTGCTGTAACGAAGTCTGGCCTTGCGCAGTTCCTGACGGACACTGCTGACATCTTCTTCAACACTGTGTGCTACGGCCTTGTCAACATCAACATCGAGAACCAGATGGACGCCGCCCTTCAGATCGAGGCCAAGGCTCATCGGCTGACTCATGGAGGCAGGCCACCACGATGGCACGCTCGTCATATTGGGCAATGCGCCCATCATTGAAACGATGAAAACGACCAGAATCAGCCAGTATTTCCAGCTTGGGTATTTATGCATGAGTCAGTTCCTTGTAGCCAGTAAAAATTAAATTAACCGATAAAATCCTGCGATCAGTCCGCCAGGCTCGAAATGCTGTCCTGCTTGACCTTGATGCGCACACCGTCGGCAATCTCGACGCGCAGAAAGCCTTCCTTTACGTCTGTAATCGTACCGTAGATGCCACCGCCGGTAATGATCTTGTCTCCTTTTTTCAGGCTTTCGATCATATTGCGATGTTCCTTGACGCGCTTCTGCTGCGGCCGGATGAGCAGGAAATAGAAGATGACCATAATCAGCAGCAGTGGCACCAGTGAGGCGAAGCCGCCGCCGGCTGCGGCCGGTGCCGCTTCGGCATATGCCGTGTCGATAACGGCCAGCGTGGTCGTCATGGTTAACAGGGCGTGTGAGATAAAGGATTTCAGCATGATGGATACTCCTGATGTTTCATCGCAGTGTCTGTGCACCACGGTAGCGTTGTAAAAACTGATCACGGAATTGCGGCCAGTTGCCCCCCTCGAGCGCCGTTCTGGCCTTTCGCATGAGGGCGCAATAGTAGTGAAGATTATGCAAGGTATTCAACCTTGAAGATAAAATCTCCTTCGCCATGTATAAATGACGCAGATAGGCGCGGGAAAAATGTTTGCAGGTATAGCAATCGCAATCCGCCATGATCGGGCGTTCATCATCGCTATAGATGCTGTTTTTGATATTCAGCTTGCCGTCATCGGTAAATAGCGTGCCGTTTCGTGCGTTGCGTGTGGGCATGACACAGTCAAACATATCAATGCCGCGGTCAATGCCTTCGATGAGGTCATCAGGTGTGCCGACACCCATCACGTAATGAGGTTTATCTGCAGGCAGGTGGGGGGCCAGTACATCAAGCATGGCCATCATTTCTTCCTTGGGTTCGCCGACGGACAGCCCGCCAATGGCAATACCTTCAATATCGATATCGTTGACAGCGCTCAGGCTTTGCAGGCGCAGGTCCGCATACATGCCGCCCTGTACGATGCCGAACAGGGCCTGCCGTTCGTTCACGGGAAGGTGTTGCCGGCATTCGGCCGCCCAGCGCATGGACATCTCCATGGATTCGGCAGCCTGCTCATGGGTGGCCGGGTAGGGCGTGCATTCATCAAAGGCCATGACGATGTCGCTGCCCAGCTTGCGCTGGATTTCCATACTTTCTTTCGGTCCGAGAAACACTTCTGCGCCATCAATATGTGAACGGAAGCGGACACCATGTTCCTCAATGCGGCGCAATTCACCGAGTGACCAGACCTGAAAGCCGCCGGAATCGGTCAGGATCGGACGATCCCAGCCCATAAAGCGATGCAGGCCACCCATGCGTTCAATAAGGTCGGCACCGGGGCGTAACATCAGGTGGTAGGTGTTGCCGAGAATGATTTCCGCCCCGATATCCTCGCTGAGATCTGCCGGGGTCATGCTCTTGACCGTGGCCTGGGTGCCGACCGGCATGAATACCGGCGTTTCCACGGTGCCATGGGGCAGATGCATACGGGCGCGGCGGGCAAAACCGGACGGGTCGCGGTGCAGGGTTTCAAAACGCAGTGCGGACATGGCGCCGCACCCTGACGCCCGTAAAGCCCGGGGGCAAGCCTTGCGCTTCTGCTTTCTTTGCAGTTCCATGGCGATGGAGGCAGCATGCTGCGCGTAACTCGATCGCGAGGGAGAACGCATGCGGGAACTGGCCAAACCTCTTTTATTTACCCTGGCGCTGTTTTTGATGATTGAAACGGCGGTGTATGTCACCGGCGGCGGCGTGGACAGTTTTTTCGGGACGATCAATGGCTATCTGGCATCCGTGCTGTTTTTTGATGTGTTCCCGGGCCCCGGTGAAATGCCGTTTATTGTGGCCTGGCTGATTGTCGGTGCGGTTTTTCTGACCTTTCGCTTCGGCTTCATCAATGTGCGTATGATGGGGCATGCGCTGGACATTCTGCGTGGCAAATATCGTTCGGCCGATGATCGGGGTGATGTCACGCCGTTCCAGGCGTTGACGACGGCCCTCTCGGCAACGGTGGGTCTGGGGAATATTGCCGGCGTGGCCATTGCCGTCAGTGTGGGTGGGCCCGGGGCAACGTTCTGGATGATTGTGGCCGGTTTTTTCGGCATGACCTCAAAATTTACCGAGGTCACACTGGCGCAGACGTATCGCGAGTTCCGGCCTGACGGGCGTGTGATGGGCGGAGCCATGGAGTACCTTTCCCGCGGGTTCAGTGAAAAGGGCATGCCGCGTCTGGGCAAGACGCTGGCACTGCTGTTCGCCATACTGTGTATCGGTGCCTCGCTGGGGGGCGGCAATGCCTTTCAGGTTTCCCAGGCGATGGGTGCGGTGCAAAGTGAAGTGCCGTTTTTTAAAGAGTTTCCCTGGGTGTTTGGTCTGATTATGGCGGTGGCTGTCGGCATTGTCATTATCGGTGGCATTCGGCGCATCGCGCATGCAGCCGAGGCGGTGGTGCCGACGATGGTGTTTATTTATCTCAGTGCATGTCTGTGGATTATTGTGACGCATATTGCCGAGCTGCCGGCAGCCTTTGCCATGATTGTTCAGCAGGCATTTAATCCGACGGCCGTCGCCGGCGGAATGATCGGTGTGATTGTGCAGGGGTTCAAGCGAGCCGCCTTTTCCAGTGAGGCGGGTATCGGCTCGGCGGCCATTGCTCACTCGGCCGCATCGGTCAAATATCCGGTGCGGCAGGGATTTGTGGCACTGTATGAACCGTTCATCGACACCATTATCATCTGTACGATGACCTCGCTGGTGATTATCCTGACCGGCGTGTGGCAGGCGCCGGAATATGCGGCGCTGGTGGAGGGAAGCAAGGGAGCGGCCCTGACATCCGCGGCTTTCGGTTCGGTGATTTCATGGTTTCCGACAGTGTTGTCCGTGTCGGTCGTATTGTTTGCCTACAGCACGATGATTTCCTGGTCGTATTACGGCGAGCGCTGCTGGACCTATGTATTCGGCGAGAAGAATTCGATTATTTACCGCATCATGTTTGTTATGTTTATCGTGCTGGCGACCCTGGGCAGTGCCGGCAATATTCTGGATTTCAGCGATTTGTTATTGCTGGGCATGGCCTTTCCCAATTTTCTGGCCCTGTATCTTTTGCATGGCAAGGTGGCCGAAGCCTTGCGTGATTATCGCGTCCGGCTGATGCGCGGTGAGTTTGAGACGTCAGTTTCTGCGTCTGCGAAATAAAACGGCAGCTGCCATGATGCCTGTGCAGGCCATGTGGCGGAGACATTCCGCCATTGCTTTTTTTGCGGGGGTGTTTACCATTCGCAACCGTTGAAAGTGAGCTGCGGCTCGCTTTTTTGTTTTTTCGGGGGTCGTTGTTGCACATGGAAAGTCCGCTTGAATTACAGATTCGGGAGCTTGTGCAGCCGATTGCCGAGGAGCTGGGTGTTGATGTGCTGAGAGTTCGTGTCGGAAGCGGCGGCAGCAACAGGCTGGTACAGGTGATTGTTGATCGCGCCGGCGGTGTTGATGCGGATGCTCTGGCCAGCATCAGCCGCGGTTTGTCCCTGCAAATGGATGCGGAGGATTTAATCGCGGGTCGCTACCGGCTGGAGATAAGTTCTCCGGGCCTGGACTGGGCGCTGGAGTCTGCGGCTGATTTTCAGCGTTATGCAGGAGAATGGCTGTTGGTGCTGTATCCTGATGGCCGCAGGCTGGAAGGCTGGAACCGGGGTATGGAAAGCGATGTTTTCTGTCTCGAGGATGAGGCCGGCGTGCAACACCATATTGCACTGGCGGATACCGCCAGGGTACAACGGGCGATTAACTGGAAGGCCATGCCCAAAGGCAAGAAATAGATGGATGGAAATGCGATGAATGTTCAATTGTTACAAGTAGCTGAAGCAGTAGCGAGAGAAAAGTCTGTTGACCGTGAATTGGTGATCGAGGCGATGGAGCAGGCCATTCGTACGGCGGCACGCCGTACCTATACGGGCAAGCATGTTGAAGCCGAGATGGATCGCCTGACCGGAGAAATGAAACTGTTTCATGTGCGCACAGTGGTTGAAGAAGTTGAGGACGAAGTCAACGAGCTGACACTGGATGAAGCCAGGGAAATCGATCCGGAGGCTGAAATCGGCACGGAATTCCGTGAGCCGTTGCCGCCGATTGAACTGGGTCGTATTGCTGCGCAGACAGCCAAACAGGTGATTAATCAGAAAATCCGTGAGGCCGAGCGCGAGCGCGTAGTGGCTGAATACGAGCCTCGCGTCGGCGAACTGATTACTGGTATTGTCAAGCGCGTCGAGCGTGGCAATGTGTATGTGGATCTGGGGCGTGGCGAAGCGGTCATGTATCGCGAGGATCTGTTGCCTAGGGAAACCTTCCGCCAGGGAGACCGGGTGCGTGTCTATCTGCGGGAAGTGCGTAACCAGCCTAAGGGTCCGCTGGTGTTCGTGTCCCGTTCGGATGCGGGTATGGTGTTGCGTCTGTTCGAGCAGGAGGTGCCGGAGATCCAGGATGGTATCGTGTCGATTCAGGCCATTGCGCGTGATCCGGGATCGCGCAGCAAGATAGCCGTGATTTCGACGGACCCTGCTGTCGATCCGGTCGGCGCCTGTGTGGGCATGCGTGGTGCGCGTGTACAGGCCGTGGTTAATGAACTGCATGGCGAGAAGATTGATATTATTGAATGGACGGATGATCCGGCGGTCTTTGTTGTAAATGCGCTGGCTCCGGCTGAAATTGAGCGGGTGCTGGTGGATGAGGCACGGAATACGATTGAAGTGGCGGTCAATGAAGACAATCTGGCCATGGCCATTGGTCGGCGCGGGCAGAATGTTCGGCTGGCATCCGAGCTGACGGGCTGGAATATTGAAATCATGAGCACCGGTGAGGAGCGCGAACGGCGTCAGGAAGAAATCAATCAGGCGCGTGATGTGTTCCGTGAGGCGCTGGATATTGACGATGATTTTGCACTGGTGCTGGTCAATGAGGGCTTTTTGGCACTGGAAGATCTGGCTTACTGTGCCGTTGAAGATATTGCATCCATTGAAGGTCTGGATGCCGACATCGCCCAGGAATTGCAGAAACGTGCGCGTAATGCATTGCTTGACCGTGCCTTGAGTGCCGGCGTTGATGAGGCATCAGGACTGTCACTGCTGGACCTGCCGGGTATGACGCGTGATATCGCCGAACATCTGGCGGCTCGTGATATTATCACGGTTGAGGCGCTGGCCGATGCGGCAGTGGATGAAATTGAAGATATTGAAGCATTGAGCAAGGAACAGGCGGAAGCCCTGATTCTTGCGGCACGTGAGGCAAGTGGCTGGTTTGACGAGTGAGCCTGCCGCAGGGGCGGTGCGTACCTGTCTGGCCTGCCGGGAGACGCTGGCCAAGCGTGAGATGTTGCGTCTGGTTGTCGATGATGAAGGTCATATCTGGCCCGATCTGATGCAGAAGGCTCCGGGGCGTGGTACCTATTTGTGTATGCGTCCGACATGTTTGCAGCGCATGGGAGACCGGAGGCTGGCTTCACTGAAAGGGAAGTTTCCGGGTGTCAGAACGGACTGGGCTGCATTGCGGCAACGCATTGAAAAGGCTCTGCAGCAGCAGTTGCAGATGACAGCCATGCGCCTGCGCAGTCGTGCTTGTCTGGGAAGGGATGCAGTGATGCATCGTATGTGGAATAATGCGCCGCTGCTGATTTTGCTCGCTTGCGATGCAGGTCAGTCGTTGCGCAGGCAGGTCGTCGATGGCGCGCGGAAACGCTGTGATGCGGCTGGCCGTACCACAGTGCTGGATGTGCCGGGCGGAAACTGGCTGGGCGACCTGTTTGGTCGCGAAACGCTGGCTGTTGCCGGAATTGATGATTCCCGGCAAATGGCCGGATGGGTAAAAAACTGCGTCTGGTTAGGACGCTTGAAGGAATCGGGGTATTTATAATATGGCGAAGCGTATCCTCGACTTGGCAAAAGAATTGGGCATGGATGCAACAGAGGTCCAGCGTATTGCGCAGGATTGCAATATTGCGGCCAGCGGGCCGACCAGCACGCTGGATGCGGATGATCAGGAGAAAATCCGCAAGGCGGCGCGTGCTGCTTCCGGCGGTGGTAAAAAGCCTGTCGGGGGTAAAACGCTGACCCTGAATCGCCCGATGATTGCCGGCCAGTCCGCTCACAGCGGCAATGTCGAGGGGCGTGGACGCAAGGTTGAAGTACGCAGGCGCCGGGCTGTGGCGGCACCGGGCAAGGTGGTGCCGTCAAGCAAGCCGGCTGCAGTTGCCAAGGCTGCCATTGCTGCTTCTGCGGCGGAGGCCAAGAAACGTCCGCCTGTGACCACGCCGGCAGCCGAGGTCAAGAAGGCCGAGCCTGCCGCAAAAACGGTTGTGAAAAAGACCCAGTCACCGGCACAACGAGCCGCCCAGGCATTGCAGGCTAAAAAAGAGACGATGGCCGCACCTGCCCGGCAGGCTGCAGCTGCTCCCGCTACGGAAAAACCACGGCCGGCGGCAACGCGTAGCCGAAATCCGCTGGCAGGCAGTGATCGTGGCCGGGCGCAGGGTGCACCGGCTTCCCGTGAGCGGGGCGCTCAGCCTGTCCGACGCGGTGGCCCGACCGGCGCGACTCCGGCCAGGGGAGGTCCGCGCACGACGATTCGAAAGGGGCTGACTCCGGCCCAGATCGCAGCCAAAAAGGCTCCGCGGTCAACAATGAAAGAAATTGAGAAAAATATCAGTGATGAGCGGCGTGAGCGGCGTGAGCGGCGCGGGCCACAGCAGCCTCGTCGTTCGGGTGGCGGCGCGGGTGCTCCACAGCGTTCACCTTCGGTGGCCGTCGCGCCGCAGACAGGGGTCGATGCCGCACCGGCAGGCGCACAGCGTAAACGCCCGGGTGGCGGACAGTTCGGGGGTGGCCGGCCACAGCGTCGCCTGAGCCCGGCGGAGAAGGCCGCACGTCGCGCCTATGCCGAGAAACGGCATGTTATCCTGACGCAGGAAGAAGAAGATCGCATGGCTCGTCTGGCCCGTGGTGATCGCAAACGGCATAAAAAGATTACCAAGGATGATGCGGCATTCGTGGTGCGCGAGGTCGAAGTGACTGATCCGATTCTGGTCTCGGAGCTGGCCAGCCGTATGGCGATCAAGGGCGGCGACGTGGTCAAGAAACTGTTTGAAATGGGTATGGCAGTGACGGTCAATGAAAGCATTGATGCGGAAACCGCCGTGCTGATTGTAGAGGAATTCGGCCATAAGCCAAAACTGATCAATGCGGCTGAAGTGGAAGATGTATTGATCGATGAAGAAGAGCAGGATACCGAGGCACTGGTGCCGCGTCCGCCGGTGGTGGTGGTGATGGGTCATGTGGATCACGGCAAGACATCCATTCTTGATGCCCTGCGCAAGGCCCATGTTGCTGATGGTGAAGCCGGAGGGATTACGCAGCATATCGGTGCCTATCTGGTCAAGCTGGAGTCCGGTGACAGGGTGGTCTTTATCGATACACCGGGCCATGAAGCCTTTACGGGCCTGCGTGCCCGCGGTGCCAAATTGACGGATGTGGCCGTACTGGTCGTGGCTGCCGATGATGGCGTGAAGCCGCAGACCGTGGAAGCCCTGAACCATGCGCGGGCTGCTGAGGTTCCCATCATTGTGGCAATCAACAAGATGGACAAGGAAGGCGCGGATCCGGAAATGGTCAAGCGTCAGCTAGCTGAACATGAACTGATTCCGGAAGAATGGGGCGGCGATACCATTGTCGTACCGGTTTCCGCCAAGAGCGGCGAAGGTCTGGACGAATTGCTTGAAATGTTGGCCTTGCAGACGGAAATTCTGGAACTGCGCGCCAATCCCGATCGTCGTGGGCGCGGCGTGGTGATCGAATCGCGGCTGGATCGAGGACGTGGCCCGGTTGCCACAGTACTGGTGCAGAATGGTACGTTCCACAAGGGCGATATTGTTGTTGTGGGCACCGTGATGGGACGCATTCGCGCGATCGTGGATGAAAATGCGGTTCAGCATCGCACGGCGGGGCCATCAATTCCGTTTGAGTTGCTCGGACTGGAAAGCGTTCCGGAAGCGGGCCAGGATATTATTGTTGTGGAAAATGAGAAGCAGGCCCGGGATATCGTGCGTTATCGTCAGGATATCGAACGCGAGAAAGGCATCATGAGCCAGAAACGCGCCAGCCTGGATGAGCTGTTTGCAGCGATGCAGAGTGGCATGAAGGAAGTTCCGGTACTGATCAAGGGCGATGTGACCGGTTCGGTGGAGGCCATGGCGGAATCGCTGGCCAAGGCCGGCACGGATGAAGTCAAGATCAAGGTGGTGCATAAGGGCATCGGCGGTATTACTGAATCGGATATTATGCTGGCTTCGGCCTCCAATGCGATCGTGATCGGTTTTAATGTGCGTCCGGAAGCAAAGGCCAAGAAGCTGGCAGAGAAAGAAGGCGTGGATGTTCGCTTTTACAAGGTCATCTACGATGCCATCGACGATATGAAGGAGGCCATGGCTGGCGTACTGGCTCCGGATCAGGTCGAGAAGGTTATTGGCTCGGCCGAGGTGCGCGATGTGTTTATGGTGCCCAAGGTTGGTGCTGTAGCCGGCTGCTATGTGAATGATGGCTATGTGACCCGCCATGCCAGGGTGCGTGTGTTGCGTGAAGGCGTGCTGATCTATGATGGTACATTGGCCAGCCTCAAACGATTCAAGGACGATGTGCGCGAAGTGAAAAGCGGCTATGAATGCGGTATAGGAATCGAAAAATTCAATGATGTTAAAATCGGTGATGAGTTCGAGTTCTATATCGTTGAGGAAGTGGCGGCGAAGCTATAAACTCGCCTGATGGCATATTCTAATCCGGCTCAGAGCAGGCTTTATGCGGATATTCAGCGCCTGCTGTCCACGTTGCTTGTACGCGATATTGCCGACCCTCGTCTGCAGGGTCTGGCGATTACGCGTGTTGAGCCGTCAGCCGGCAATCATCTGGTGACTGTCTGGGTGCATGGGCTGGATAACGATGCCGAATTCTGTATGAAGCAGTTGAATAAAATGAAGCCGCATTTTGAACATGCCTTGCGGCGGGGGATGGCGCGTCGCCGCATTCCGTCACTGCGTTTTCGCTGGGATGAAGCGGTGGATCGAAGCGAAGCCGTGTTGCAGCAGCTCAGGAATCTCGGCTCATCATGACGCCGCTGTTTGCTGATACGGACTGGACCGATGTGGTCCGGGAGATCCGACAGGCTCAGCGCATTGTTCTTATCACACATCAGAATCCTGATGGCGATGGTATTGGTTCCCAACTGGCATTGTTTCATGCGCTCAAACAGCTGGGTAAGCAGGTGATTATGCATAACCTGGATGGTGTGCCGCGCATCTACCGTTTCCTGGCCGGGGCCGGGAAGGTGGGACGTGGCGACTGGTGTTTTGATCATGCCGGTGGCGACCTGATTATCAGTCTGGATTGTGGTTCCCTGCGCCGGCTCGGAATGCCGGACGCCTTTTTTGCCGGCGCCCGCCTGGTGAATATTGATCATCATCGCAGCAATGAAGGTTTTGGTGATGTGTGCTGTATCGACCATCGTTACTGTGCAACCGGTGCGATGATTTATGACTTGTTGCTGGCGCTGGAGGTTCCGCTTGATCGCGATATTGCAGCCCCGTTGTACACGGCGATTCTGACGGCTACGGGAAGCTTCCGCCTTTCCTCCTGTACGGCGGATGTCTATCGGCTTGCGGCAAGCCTGGTGGAAGCCGGGGCTGAGCCATGGTTTATTTGCC
>WFNX01000014.1 GCA_015488375.1 Mariprofundaceae bacterium
ATTGCGTGGGGCTGGTCATGTTCGATGTGGATTATTTCAAAAAGGTCAATGATCGTTACGGACACCAGACCGGCGATGAAGTCTTGCAGGCCGTGGGCCATGCCATCAGGGAGGAATCGCGCAGCGTGGATGTGCCGGTGCGCTTTGGCGGAGAGGAATTCGCCCTGTTTCTGGCCGGATGTTCGCTGCAGGATGTCTGCCGCCATGCCGAGCGGGTTCGTCGCAGGGTTTCGGCCATCGATTTTCATGCCGGGGCAGGCGAATTTCATGTGACCCTGAGCGCAGGCGCGGCGATGCATCGGCAGGGAGAGCCCTTGCTGGCCTTTATGAACCGGGCGGACAAGGCGCTGTATCAGGCCAAGGAAAGCGGTCGCAATCGTGTGTGCACGGCGGCCGATGATGGCAAGGCGGTTGCGTTGTCGGAATGAACAGGTACCTTCCGCATCCGTCTGTGACGGGCAGTTTCAGGTGATGAGGTGAGAGCATGAGTATTGAAGACCGGATTGCGGGATTCCGCACGCGGGCAGAGAACTTTGCAGGCCGACTGGATGCGCTGCGGAGGTCTCTTTGACGTCGATCGCAAGGAAGATGAACTGCGTGAACTTAATGCGCGCATCGAAGATCCGACCATCTGGGATCATCCGGATCAGGCGCAGCAGCTCATGCAGGATCGCACCCGGCTGGAGCGCGTACTGAAGCGTTTCCATCAGGCCGGTGCGCAGCTTGATGATGCGATGACGCTGTTTGAAATGGGCGTGGAGGAAGGCGATCAGGACAGCCAGCTGGAAGCCGTTACACTGCTTGATGATGTGCAGCGCGAAGTCGAGGAACTTGAGCTGGCGCAGATGCTCAGTGGTGAAAACGATGCCGAATCGGCTTTTCTGACCATTAATGCAGGCTCCGGCGGCACCGAGGCTCAGGACTGGGCGGAGATGCTGCTGCGCATGTACCTGCGCTGGGCGGAGAAAAAGGGTTTCAGGACCGAACTCATGGAATGTACGGCCGGTGAAGAGGCCGGCATTAAATCCGCGACGGTATCGGTCAAGGGCGAGTATGCCTATGGTTTCCTGAAGGCGGAAATCGGGGTGCACCGGCTGGTGCGCAAGTCGCCGTTTGATTCGGGCAATCGTCGCCATACCTCATTTGCATCGGTGTTTGCCTTCCCCGATATCGAGCGCGAGATTGATATCGACATCAATGAGGCCGATGTGCGTATTGATACCTATCGCGCATCCGGGGCCGGTGGCCAGCATGTGAACAAGACGGATTCCGCCGTGCGCATGACGCATGTGCCGACAGGCATTGTCGTGCAGTGTCAGAATGATCGCTCCCAGCACAAGAATCGCGATGCCTGCTGGAAAATGCTGAAGTCGCGGCTCTATGAACTGGAAATCGAGAAGCGCCAGGCGGAAAAACAGGCCCTGGAAGAAGGGAAAACGGATATCGGCTGGGGACATCAGATTCGTTCCTATGTGCTCGATCAGTCGCGTATCAAGGATTTGCGGACGGGAATGGAAACGGGCAATACGCAGGCATTCCTGGATGGTGATATCGATGATTTTATTCATGCGCAGCTGATGGGAATCCGGCGCGAGGGAAATAGCGGGGAATAGTGCCTGCCCGGCAGGGCAAGGCTTTATTTTTTCATCAAAATCGCTACACTCCGGCGCCTTTCGCGCTAGCCGTTGTTGGAGGTTTTCATGATCAAGCTGTATTCCGATCCCCGTTGCCCGGATTCACACCGTACGCGCATCGTTCTGGCCGAGAAAGAACTGCCGGTTTCGATTGTGGAGCTGGAACCGGATAATCTGCCGGCGGATTTCCTTGAACTGAATCCTTACGGCAAGCTGCCGACCGTGGTGGATCGCGATATTGTGTTTTTTGAACCCAGTGTGGTGAATGAGTATCTGGATGAGCGTTATCCGCATCCGGCGCTGAAGCCGGGCTCGCCGGCGGAACGTGCGCAGATGCGCCTGGCGATTATGCGCATCGAAGAGGAACTGTATCCGTTGTATGCCGATGCCGTGGCCGGTCGCAAGAAGAGCGAGACGGTCAGGAAGCTGAAAGAGTATCTGGCCATGCTGGATACCTACCTTTCCCGGCAGCCGTATTTTATCGGCAATCAATATACGCTGGCGGATGTGACCATTGCACCGGTGCTCTATCGCCTGCAGCCGCTGGGCATTGATACCTCGGCTTGGAATAATCTGGAAGGCTATATGGATCGTTTGTTTGAGCGTCCCGCCTTTGAGCGTTCATTGTCCGAGCACGAACAGATGATGCGCGAGTTTTAGGCGGCGCATCCCTGCCGGATCTTTAACGCGGGCCTGTGCCCGCGTTTTTTTGTGCCGGCTCTGGCTTGTGCTTTGCCGGCAAGCGGGCATGCTTGCAGGATGACGCAGCCGAATACGCATGAAGCATGGATGAAGCTGGCGCTGACGCTGGCGCGCAGGGGCATCGGCACAACCCATCCCAACCCGAGAGTGGGGGCGGTGATTGTGCGCGATAATGAACTGGTCGGGCAGGGCTGGCATGTGCGGCCCGGCGGGCCGCATGCCGAAATCCATGCCCTGCAGGATGCCGGGGAACGCGCGGCAGGTGCGACGGCCTATGTGACGCTGGAGCCGTGCGCGGCGCATGGACGCACGCCGCCATGTACCGAGGCCCTGATCCGGGCCGGCATTCGGCGGGTGGTGTATGCCTCGGATGATCCCAATCCACAGATGGCCGGAGGCGCGGCCAGTCTGAGGGCGGCCGGCATCGAAGTGCTGGGCGGCGTGCTGGCCGCTGAGGCCGGGGTGCTGAATCGTCCGTTTTTTCATTATGTGCGTACGGGCCTGCCCTATATCCGGGCCAAGGCGGCGATTTCACTGGACGGCAAGCTGGCCACGCATACGGGGCATTCGCAATGGATCAGCAGCGCGGAATCACGTACCCATGCCCATCAGCTGCGCGCCGCCTGCGATGCGGTGATCATCGGCGCAGCGACGTTCATCGAGGATCGTCCTTCACTCACGGTTCGCCATGTACCGTGTTCCCGGCAGCCTTTGCGCGTGGTGATTGCGCGAAAAGCGCCGCCCTTCCGCGCTGATGATGCCCTGCTCGATGGTCGGGCGCCGAGCCGGATGTATGTTGAGCAACTGTCTGACGAGGCCGGAGAATGGCAGCAGGCGGGCATGGAGGTGATTGCGCAGGACGGACTGGAAAGCATGCTGCGACATCTGGCGGCGGATGGTTATCTGGATGTTTTTCTGGAAGGCGGGGGTCGTCTGCATGCGCATTGTCTGCAACAGCGGTTCAGTTGCGAAATATTGCTCTATCAGGCGCCGATCCTGATCGGTGGTACGCAGGCGGTCAGCCTGTGGCACGGGCAGGGCGTGGCCAGGGTGGAGCAGGCGCTGCAATTAACGGATATCGAATATGTCCGCCTGGGCCGGGATCAGTTGATTCATGGCAGGATTATTTACCCGGACTGATGATGTTGATGTGCATGCCGCGACAGGTGACTGGCGCAGCAGCTCCTTATCCCTGCTCGGGCCTGTCGGTTGTTTTGTTGCGGGCCTGGCATTAAGCCGCACGGATATGCTTGGCCTTGCGCCGGCGATGCTGCTGGCGCTCATCGTTTCACTGCTATGGCTGGGCCGACGCCGCCGGTTGATGCCCGGAATGTTCTGGCTGGGCATGGTGCTGGGCGCGGGCAACCTGCTTTATGATGCCAGTCTGGTGTCTGTGGATGATGCATGGCTTCTGCCGGATCGCCGGATTACTGCGACCCTGCAGGAGGTGCGCCATATGCCGTATTCGCTGCGCCTGCGTTTGCAGGATGTGCGCGATGCCGCGGGGCATGAGATCCGGGGGCTGGTCGATGTGTTTTATTACGGCAAACCGCTGCCGCTGCTGCCCGGCCAGCGGCTGACCCTGCGCGTCAATCTGCATCGGCCGCATAATGCGCGTAATCCGGGCGCCTTCGATTATCGGGCCTGGTGTTTTGATCACCATATCGCCCTGACCGGCAGTGTCCATGGACCCGTTCAGCTTGTGGATGCCCGTGCGAATCATCTGGCCCGCTGGCGGGAACATATCCGCCAGGCCATTATGACCCTGCCCGGCGACTCCGCGGCGGTGCTGGCGGCCCTGTTGCTGGCCGATCGCAGTATGATCAACAGTGACATCAATGCCGCCTATTCCGCCACAGGTACAGCACATCTGCTGGCCATTTCCGGCCTGCACATGGGGCTGGTGGCAGGATTGTTCTTCTGGCTGTGTCGCTGGCTGTTAACCCGGCGTGAGGCATGGATTGTGCGCTGTCCGGTACGTTTGATCAGCCTTGTGGCCGGCTTGCTGGCCGCCGGCTGCTATGCCGCGCTGGCCGGCTGGCCATTGCCTGCCCTGCGGGCAGCCATGATGCTGGCCGCCGCCGTACTGGCCTAGTGGTGGTCGGCGCGCAACGAGCCGCTGCGTATTCTGTTGCTGGCGCTGTGGCTGATTTTACTGTTTGATCCGTCAGCCATTGCTTCCCTGTCGTTGTGGTTGTCCTTTCTGGCTACGGCGACAATTCTTCTCTGGGGCAAGGAGGTGGCGGCGGAGCAGGGGTCGCCGCTGTCCCGCCTGCGCATGTTGCTGTGGGTCTCGCTGCTGGCCACGCTGGCAACCCTGCCGCTGGTGGCCGATGTGTTTGGTCGTTTGCCCCTGTACAGCCTGCCAGCCAATATGCTGCTGGTGCCGCTCTATGCCCTGTGGATTCTGCCCCTGGCCCTGCTGGGGGAACTCTTCGTGTTGCCGGGGCTGGATGCACTGGCGCATGGCCTGCTGTTGCTCAGTGCATACGGCATCGAGCTAGCACATGTCGTGATTGAGTTTTTTCATGCGCTGCCTGCCGGCGATCTGGTTGTCGCCAGGCCGGACTGGTATGCGCATGCGCTGTTTGCGTTGCTGATGATGATTGCCGGACGCCGGCTGTGGCAGGGCAGGCATCGTCAGGCGATGGCGACGGCCGGACTGGCGCTGCTCTGTTTTTGCGTATTGCTGCTCCGGCCGACCGATATTGCACAGCCGCGCTGGCTGATCTGGGATGCGGGGCAGGGCGCGGCTTCAACCCTGCTGCTGCCGGAGCATCATATTATGACGGTTGACGTGCCGGGGCGGCCCGGCAGCCGGTTCAATGGCGGTTCGATGGTGGCTGAAGGCCTGCGCGCCATGGGCTATCGGCATATCGACGTGCTGGTGATCAGTCATGCCCAGCAGGATCATGCCGGAGGACTGCCGGTATTGCTGAGTCGTCTGGGCAAAGTGGACGAGATCTGGCTGCCGGCCGGAGCAATATCTGCACCGATGCAGCAGTTACTGGACCTGGCCGCAGCGCACGATATTCCCGTACGGCGGCTGGGCCGGGGTGATGCATGGCTGTGGCGGGGCTATGCGGTGGACGTTTTGTGGCCGCCCCGTGATTTTCAGGATCGGAACCGTAATAACCAGTCACTGGTATTTACCTTGCGCATCGGCACAGACACGCTGCTGTTTGCCGGCGATATTGAAGGCCGGGTGGAGCGGTACCTGCTCGCAGGCGGCCTGAGGCCTGTCACCATGATGCTGATGCCGCACCATGGCAGCCGCACATCCAGTACGCCCGCCTTTGTTCAGGCGCTGTCACCTGATCGGGTCATTGCCCAGACCGGGCGTCACAATCACTACCATTTTCCGGCGACAGATGTGGTTCGGCGTTATCGGCAGCAGGGCGCGCAGGTGCTGAATACGGCGGACGGAGCCATTATTTTCGACTGGCAGGCCGGAGAAACAGCGCCAAAACTCACCCGATGGCATGAATTTTTCTCGCCGCGGCGATCGCTTGCATTGCAGTGGTGGCGCAGGCTCCTATAATCCGCTCTTCGCGGCGACCGGGCATTGGTCCGGCAGGAGGCAAAGGTGATCGATTTTATTCAACAGGGCGGCATCGTGATGTATCTGCTGCTGGCAGTGTCCATTCTGACGCTGACGGTGATTTTTGAACGGGCCTGGGCCCTGCGTCGCTCCGAAGTGATTCCGCTGGATGATATCAAGAGCATGGAAGTGGCCGTGCGCAACGGCGATGTGAATCGGGCATTGCAGGTTTGCCGTCAGCGCAATACGGCCATGGGACGCATTCTTACCGTGGCTCTGGAGAATTCCGGTGTGCGCCGCTCGATTATGAAGGAAATCCTTGAGGAAGCCGGACGTCAGGAAGTGGCCAAGATGGAGCGCTTTATCGGCGTGCTCGGCCTGATTGCAGCGATGGCGCCTCTGCTGGGTCTTTTGGGTACCGTGGTCGGCATGATTGAGGTGTTCCAGCAGATTTCGCTGGTTGGCGTCGGCAAGGCCGATGCGCTGGCCGGTGGTATTTCCAAGGCGCTGAACACCACGGCCGCCGGTCTGACCGTGGCCATTCCGGCGCTGATTGCCCATCGGTTTTTTGAGGCCCGGGTGGATCATCTGGTCATTGAAATCGAACATCACGCACTGCGCTTTGTTGACTTGCTGAAAGGCGATCGCGAATGAAGCTTCGCTCCGGCCAGCGCCGTTCGGCCAGCATGGTGGATTTGACGCCCATGATCGATGTGGTGTTCCTGCTGCTGATTTTTTTCATGGTCTCAACCACATTCAATGTGGCCGCCAGTCTCAAGCTGGAATTGCCGCAAAGTCATACCACGACCGAGGAGCAGCCGCCCAAACAGCTGGTTGTCAGCATTGATCAGGATGGCAAGCTGTTTGTGCAGCGCGAACCGGTTGAGGACAAGGA
>WFNX01000015.1 GCA_015488375.1 Mariprofundaceae bacterium
GCCGGGCGGTTTTTATCGTACCGATATCGGCTATCGGGCCATCGCCCGCGAGGAGGCATAAGATGGAAGCAATCAAGGTTCTGATCCTGATGGGCAGCAAATCCGATCGCCCGATCATGGACAAGGCGGAGGCGGTGCTGCGTGATTTTGGCGTGCCGTTCAAAACGCTGATTCGCTCCGCACATCGCACACCGGAAGCAACGGTCGAAGCCGTTAAAAGCGCCGAAGCGGCAGGCTGTCAGGTCTTTATCTGCGCCGCCGGCATGGCCGCGCACCTGGCCGGTGTCGTGTGCTCGAAAACGGTGCGCCCGGTCATCGGCGTACCGATTGCCGCCGGCCCCCTGCAAGGCGAGGACGCACTGCATTCCACGGTCATGATGCCACCCGGCCTGCCGGTGGCCACGGTCGGCATCAACGGCGCCAGAAATGCAGCGCTGCTGGCCATCCAGATTCTGGCCCTGCACGATGAGACCCTGAATACCCGCCTGCTCGAGGACCGCAAGGCACAGGCCGAGGCGATTCTTTCTGAGGCCGATTAACCTCCGCCTGGAGGCACTTGCCGCTGCCGCACACCTGAAACGCGGCCGTATGATCGCCCACCATACGGCGACCCTGCCCGGCGTGGCCGTGCAGGCGACGTCATCGGCATTGCGGCAGATGCAGCGCTTCAAGCAGCGCAAGGGGCCGTTTCTGTTGCTGGCCGCCGATATCTCTGCAGCGCTGAAACTGGCGCGCTATATCCCGCAGGTCTTGCGCCGGACGGCCCGACAGGCGTGGCCCGGCCCGGTCACCCTGGTATTCCCGGGCAAACCCGGCCTGCCATCGGCCTGCTATCAGCGCGGCTGTGTCGCCGTGCGCGTGGATGCGTCCAGCCAGTGTCGTCTGCTGGCCCGCCTGTGCGGCGGCTATATTGTTTCCGCCAGCCTGAACCGGCGGCGCCAGCCGCCCATGCGTCTTGATCATGCCCGGGCCATGCGCCTGCACCGTCATATCCGCGGCCGGATTCTTTCCGGGCATGCCACGGGCACGCCCTCGCGCATTCTGCGCATCCGGCGCAACCACACGAGCATACTGCGCGGGTAGGAAACGGGAAAAGCGGCGCATTTTTTCCGCCAAAACCCGCGCGTGCTCTTAGGAAAATTTCGGGCTAACATGCCGCCCATGAATTTATTTGGCGCATTCGCAAAAACAATCTGGACACGCCTGGGCTCCATGTCACTGGCCGTGATCCTGCTGGTCGTGCTGTCCATCGCCTCGGTGATCGGCACGGTTCTGCTGCAAAATCAAAGTCAGGCCGACTACCTGCAACAATTCGGCCCGTTATGGTACTGGACCTTCCGCTCGCTCGGCCTGTTCGATATGTATCACTCCTGGTGGTTCCTGACCCTGCTTGGTTTCCTGATGCTGTCTCTAAGTGCCTGCCTGTGGCGCAACATCCCGCGCATGCTCAAGGAAATGAAAAGCCGGCGCCCCCATCTGACCGAGCGCGCCATTGCCCGCTTTCGCTTTCGGCAACAATGGCAAACCGATGATGCCGATACGCTGGTCGCCACCTTTAAAAAGACGTTGCATGGCTGGGAATTCCGTGAAACGGAAGAAAACGGCACGCGCTATATCCGGGCGGACAAGGGCCGCTGGAACAAATGGGGCTATATTCTGGTACACAGCGCCCTGTTGATTATTCTGATTGGCGGCTGGACCAGTGTGCAGTTTGGCTTTCGCGGCGATATGTCCGTGCCGGAAGGGCGTTCGGAGAGCGAAATCAGCTTCCTGAAAGGAACCAGTCGGGAATACCTGAAAATGCCGTTCGAGGTTCGCTGCAATTCGTTTAATATCGAGTTCTTTCCCACCGGAGCCCCCAAAGAGTTTCGCAGCAACCTGACCATTATCGATCACGGCAAGGAAGTGCTGACGAAAGATATTATCGTGAATGAACCGCTGTACTACAAAGGCGTGCGCATCTATCAGGCCAGCTTCGGCGATGGCGGCTCGTCCATCCGTTTCAAGCTGTATCATCTGGACAGCTCGGAGAAAACGGAAACCATCGACACCCATGTCTATGAAACATGGAAAGACAAAAACACCGGGGTTTCCATTGAAGTCACGGATTTCAAGCCGTTCAATGTGGAAAACATGGCCGGCCCGGGCGAACCCAAGGATTTCAGGGACCTTGGCCCGGCAGTGGAATACATTCTGCGCGGCCCCGGCCTGAAGGCGGTAAAAATCAAGGCGTTCATGAACCCCTTCATTGATACCGAAGGCGTCAACCAGGGTTCATTTCTGCTGGTCTCGCTCAGCGGCAATGCTGCCGACTACAAGCCGTTCCCGCTGGGCATTGATCTGAGCAATGAGCAGGAATGGAAACTGTTCCATGCCTTCTTCCAGCATCTGTCCGACAGCAGCATTCAGGATAAGAAAAAACGCAACCTGCTGGCCTTCAAGGCTGCCATGAAGGATGTTTACGGTGATACCATGCCGAAAAACTTCCAGCAGATTGCCATGCGCACCCTGCAGGCAGTCAATGTCCTGCCGCAATTGCCATGGCCTTATCTGCCCATGCTCGAGGACTATGATCAGGTTTATTATACCGGCCTGCAGCTGGCCAAAGACCCGGGCATGAACATCGTCTGGGTCGGCAGCGCATTGCTGGTGATCGGCATGTGCATCATGTTCTATATGCCACACCGGAAACTGTGGCTGATCATCAGGCCCGACGGCCAGCAAACCGAGGTCCGTTTTGTCGGCATGGTCAACCGCAACGAAATGGCTTTCGCCAGCGCATTTAATGATATCTTCATGAAGATCGCCGGAGAATCAGCCCCTTCGGCAAGAGCCTGAATCAAGGGAAAGGAGAATATATGACAGCAACAACCGTAGATGCTTCGTGGCTATCATCACTGAATCAGGGCAAAATCGGCTTCACCCGTTTCTGCACCTATCTGGGGCTGATGCTGGGCATCTCGGCCATGGCCATGTTTGGCAATGGCTATAACGAGGATGCTTTTCTGCTGCAGATCCTGAGCATGCAGGGTGTGCTCTGGGGCGGCACAGGGGCCTTGCTCGGCCTGGCCTGCGGTGCGGTACTCGGGGCATTAAAACCGTCACTGAACGAATCCCGCTTTGCGCTGAACACCGTGCCCTGGCTGGACGGCCTGCTGGGCATGATCCTGCTGGCCATGCTGTGGAGCCTGTTTGAACCGGCCGCCGCCCAAATCAATTACGAGGATCAGTCCAATCTGGTCTCCGGTGACATTGTCATGGCCATGAATGTCATTTTCATCTTCTCGGCCGTCAGTTATATTGCCTATCTGTTTGCGCCGGAATCCTTCATCGGGCGCGTGGCCACGCTGTCGGCCTATGCCGGTGTCTTTGCCGGCGGTTCGGCCCTGTTGCTGCGCTGGTATGAGTCCTATCTGCTGGATATGGAAATCGGCCATGCGCCGGTCTCCAATCTGTATGAAGTATTTATCCTGCTGTTTTGCATTACCAGCGCCGTTTACCTGACGCTGGAACGCCGTTACCAGGCCAAGGCCATGGGGGCGTTTGTCATGACACTGGTTTCTGCCGGCGTGTTCTTCGGCATCTGGCTGGATTCCATCGGGCAGGCGGATATCAAGCCGCTGGTGCCGGCATTGCAATCCTACTGGATGAAAATCCATGTGCCGATGAACTTTGTCGGATATGGCTCCTTCGCCGTGGCCTGTGGTGCCGGCATGGCCTATCTGTTTCGCTACCGTCTTGAAAACAAGGGCAGTCAGTCGCGCATGCTGGCCATTTTCCCGACGCTCGATCAGCTCGATCAGCTGGCTTACAAAGCCGTGGCCATCGGCTTCCCTGCCTTTACGCTGGCAACGATTCTGGGAGCCGCCTGGGCTGCCGAGGCCTGGGGCGGATACTGGTCCTGGGATCCGAAGGAAACCTGGGCACTGATCGTCTGGCTCATTTACGGCGCCTATCTGCATGCACGCGTATCACACGGCTGGCATGGCAAGGCGCTGGCATGGTGGGCCGTCGCCGGCTTCCTGGTGACCGTCTTCTGTTTTCTCGGTGTGAACATGTATCTTTCCGGCCTGCATTCATACGGCCGTCTGAGCTGATAAAGCCTCCGCATTTCGATATTCAGGGCGGGCCTGCAGGCTCGCCCTGTTGCGTTGTACTTGGCGAACCTCCGATCCCTATCTATACTCAGCTTCAGCGAAGCTGACAACATTGTCGCAACGCCCACGGGGAGAAACACACCGCAATGAGACCTTTACGCAAAATCATTTTTCCGGCCGCAGGTCATGGCACGCGCTTCCTGCCGGCCACCAAGGCCAGCCCGAAAGAAATGCTGACCATAGTCAACAAGCCGCTGATCCAGTACGCCGTTGAGGAAGCCATTGATGCGGGCATGGATCAGGTCATTATGGTCACCGGACGCGGCAAGCGTGCCATTGAAGATCATTTCGATGTCTCCTTTGAGCTGGAATCGGTGTTGCGCAGCAATGGCAAACAGCAACAGTTCGAGCAGGTCTCCCAGATTTCCCGCATGGTGGAAATCATCTATGTGCGACAGAAAATGGCCCTGGGGCTGGGCCATGCCGTGCGCTGCGCCGAGCACTGGATTGAGGATGAACCGTTCGGGGTTTCGCTGGCCGATGAACTGATTATTCATGATATTCCGGCCATGCAACAATTGCGGGACGTGCATGAACAGACAGGCTGCTCGGTCATCGGCCTGCTGGAAGTGCCGCGTGAACATGTCTCCCGTTACGGCATCGTCGCCTATAAGAAGGAAAGCGAGAATCTGTTCCGCCTGACCGATATGGTGGAAAAGCCCCTGCCCGAGCGTGCGCCCTCACGCTATGCCATTGCCGGCCGCTATATTTTCACGCCGCGCCTGATGGAACTGCTCAGGGAAGCCATGCCCGGCGCCGGTAATGAAATTCAGCTGACCGATTCCATTGCCCGCCTGGCCAAGGAGGAACCGGTCTATGGCATTCCCCTGCAAGGGCAGCGCTTTGATGCCGGCACGCCGCTGGGATTTCTGCTGGCCAATGCCACGCTGGGACTGGCCGATCCGCAGTTTGGCCCCGAACTGCGTAAACATCTGGAACAATTGATCTGTCGCTGATAACCGGCTGACATGCCGTTGCTCATCCACCCGGCCGCCTGTTAGGCTCGAGGCGCATGACAGCTATCCCGAATCAAACGCAAGACATGCCGAATATGCTGGCACTCGATCTGTCCGGCGGCATGGCTGAACTCGCCCTGCAGGCAAATCAGCAACACCACCATATGCAAGGGGAGGCCCGACGCACGCATTCCACGGATCTGCTGCCCATGCTCGAGCAACTGCTGCACCGCGGCGGTATCGCCTGGGAACAGCTGGAACTGTTCGTGCTGGTTACCGGACCGGGTTCTTTCACCGGCCTGCGCATTGCCGCGGCCACCATTGCCGGACTGAACAGCAAATTGCAATTGCCTGTATTGCCGTTATCGGCGCTGGCCGTGACCGCCCTGCAAAGCGAAATCACGCAACCGCTGTATGTTTGTGAAGATGCACGTGCCGGTGAATGTTATCTCGGCCATTATCAGCAGGGCCGGGCGCTGGCCGATGATCGCTGCCTGGCCTGGGCATCACTGGTCGACCATATGCCGCCGGGCGCAACGTTTGCGGCCAGGCAGGAGCCCCCGCAGCCGCTGCCCGATTATACACAGATACCGCTGCGTATGCCGCGCGGCGCCGCCATGCTGCAACTGGCGGCCATGCAACTGGCCACCATCGGGCAGCGCGAAACATTGCCGCGTTATCCGCAGCCCGCCTATCTGCAACCATCACAGGCCGAGCGCCATACAGGAGATCATTAATGCGCGTGCTGTTTGTTTGTCTGGGTAATATCTGCCGCTCACCGCTGGCAGAAATCATTGTGCGCGATGAAGCCGCACAACGCGGGCTGACGGAGCGATTCACACTGGCCTCAGCCGGCACCGGTGACTGGCATATCGGCCATGGCGCCGATCACCGGTCCGTCGCCATTGCCCGCAAATATGCCCTGGATTTAAGCCGCCACCGTGCGCGGCAAATCACGCGCGACGGCATCGCCGACTGGGACTGGTTTATCGCCATGGATCGCAGTAACCGACAGGATCTGCTGGATATGGGCGCGCCTGCCGAGCGCATACTGCTCATGCGCCAGTTTGAATCCGGGCAGGAACTGGATGTTCCCGACCCTTATTACGGCGGACCTGAAGGCTTTGATCAGGCCTACCATATGCTGCGCGACAATGCCGGCAGGATCATCGACTTTCTGCTGCGTCAGGGACGGTAGTCCTGCGCATCAATCTCATATTTGCGCAACAGTTTACGCACCGTATTTCGATTCAAACCGAGCATCTCCGACACCCGCAACTGGTTGCCGTGGCACTGTTCCAGCGCCAGCTTCAGCAACGGCGGTTCAATCTGTTCCAGCACATGCTGATGCAGATTGGATGCCTTGGCATAGCCCAGCTGCATCAGGTAATTGCGCGTACAACGGGTCACCGCTTCGGACAGGGTTTCCTCTTCCTCGCTGGAACTAGCATGCCCCAGCGCCAGCGCCACATCCGATAAGGTAATGCTGGAACCGGGCGTAAGCACGGCCAGCCGGCGCATGACGTTTTTCAGTTCGCGCACATTGCCCGGCCAGTTATGCTGCTCCAGCAGGCTGATCGCATCATCCAGCAGAATCGGCACCTGCATATCCAGTTCGCGCGCCGACTGATCAAGCAGAAACTGGGCCAGCTCACGAATATCATCCTTGCGTTCGCGCAATGGCGGAATATGTACCGGAATCACATTGAGGCGATAATACAGGTCTTCGCGGAATTCCTTCTGCTGAATTTTTGTCGGCAGATTCTGATGGGTCGCCGCCAGCAGACGCACATTAACCGAACGCGCCTGATTGCTGCCCACACGCTGCACCTTGCCCTCTTCCAGCACCCGTAACAGTTTGGCCTGCAGGGACAGCGGCATATCACCGATTTCATCGAGAAACAGCGTCCCGCCATCCGCCTGCTCGAAGCGGCCGGGACGCGCCTTGTCCGCCCCCGTAAACGCACCTTTTTCATGGCCGAACAATTCGGATTCCAGCAATTCGGCAGGAATGGCCGCCGTATTAATGGCGACAAAAGGCCGGGAGGCGCGCTGGCTCTGCTCATGCAGGGCACGGGCGACCATTTCCTTGCCGGTACCCGACTCGCCGGTAATCAATACGGTCAGATCCGAGGCCGCCACGCGTCCCAGAATACGGAACAATTGCTGCATGGCCTGACTGCGTCCGACCAGCAGCTGATTGCGATCCGAAGCTTCCGGTGCCTCCGGCGGCGCCGAAGGTTGCACACGATCCACCAGCATGCGCACCTCATCCAGATCAAACGGCTTGGGCAAATATTCCATGGCACCGCTTCGGAATGCCTGCACGGCGTGATCGAACGTCGTTTCCGCCGTTAACAGAATGACCGGCATATCGAATACGCCGTCTTCCAGTAACTGCATGCCATTGCCATCGGGCAGATACACATCCAGAAACACCATATCAATGGCCTTCGGACCTGCCAGCGCCTCCATGGCCGCGGCCACGGTTTCCGCCTCGCTGACCTCCACGCCTTTTTCATTGAGAACCCGCTTGAGAATCCAGCGAATACCCTCATCGTCATCAATAATTAAGGCATGCATTCCTCGCTCCTTTTCACCGGCAAGTGCAAAATGAACGTCGTGCGCCCGGGTTCGCATTTCACGCTGATCGTACCGCCATGTTCCAGCATCACCCGCTGTACCAGGGCCAGCCCCAGCCCGCTGCCGCGCTCCTTGCCAGTCACGTAAGGTTCAAACAGGCGCTCGCGCAAATCTTCCGGCACGGCCGAACCATCGTTGGTAATCCGGATTTCCATCACCTTGCCATCATGATCCGGCAATTTGACCGTAGGCGCCATGCGCGTTTGCCATTCAATATGACTGTCGGCGGCTTCCACGGCATTTTGCCACAGGTTCTCCAGCGCCTGACGCAGGCGACTGGGATGTGCCAGCGTCTCCGGCAGGCTCGGATCGAATACGCGGCTGACAAAAATGCGATCAGGGAAATAGGTCACTTCCTGAATCAGGGCATGAATATTGGTCATCTCCATATTAATGTCGGCTCGCGGACCGACCTGCAAAAAGGCATCAATACGGTCCCGAATGCGGTCCACACTGGCCAGAATGCGTTGCAGCGCTTCCCTGGCATCATCGGGCAATGGCTGTTCAGATAACCATTGCGAGGCACCGCGCAGCGCCGCCAGCGGATTTTTCACTTCATGCGCCATTTCCAGTGCAATACGGGCAATGGCCTCGGCAATTTCATGGCGCTTGGTATGCTGCTCGACTTCGGAGCGATGCGCCTCCGGCACAAACAGGGCCGACATACCGTATTCGTGCATGCCCAGATGCAAGGAAACAGGGATATCCCGCTCGCGCATGCATATCTGATGATCGGATGCACTGGCATGCAGGGAAACACGATCCAGCAACCGCTCCACTTCCGAGGAGGGGGCAAACACTTCCGACAAATGCCGTCCGCGCAGACGTCTGTCAGACTTGTTCAATGCCTCCTGGGCAGGAATATTACTGCACAGAATGCATGCCTGTTCGTCGAGCAACAGCAATGGCAGCGGAATAATCGATAACAGATTTCGCTCAGGCAGCACGCGCCAGCGCCCCGTGCGCTGCCGACAGCGACAGGAAGTAACGCTCGGCCACCTCCAGTTGTGCCTGCCAGTCATGCAATTGTTGAAATGCGCTGCGAAATTCGGCCGAACCATGCAATCCCTTGCTGTACCAGGGCACATGTTTGCGCGCCAGCTTGCTGGCCGTGGCCTCGCCGTGGTGCTCGCGCAAATGCTGCATATGCTGATACACCACGTCCCAGCGTTGCGCAGGCGTCGGCGCCGCTGGCGGCGCCTCACCCAGAATGGCCGCACGCACTTCCGCCAGCACCCACGGATTGCCCTGCACCGCGCGCCCGACCATGACGCCGTCGCAACCGGAGGCCGCAATCATTGCCCGTGCCGAGTCCCCGTCGACGATATCGCCATTGCCGATCACCGGAATCGACACCGCCTGCTTGGCCAGCCCGATGTCTTCCCAGCAGGCATGACCATGAAACATTTGCGCGCGTGTACGGCCATGCACGGTCAACAACTGTACGCCGACATCCTCGGCAATACGCGCAATGGTGGCTACGTTCTTGCTGCGCTCATCCCAGCCGGTGCGTATTTTCAGCGTCACCGGCACATCCACGGCAGCCACCACGGCATCCAGCACCCGCCGCACCAGCAACTCATCCTTAAGCATGGCCGAGCCGGCCAGTTGCTTGCAGATCTTTTTGACCGGACAGCCCATATTGATATCAACAAAATCGGCGCCGTGATCCACGGCCCATTGCGCCGCCTGACGCATATAATGCGGATCGGAGCCGGCGATCTGAATGGCCACCGGCTGCTCATCGGCATCGACCTGCACAATCTTCTGCGTGCGTTCCCGTTTCATATCCACGGCGCGGGAAGCCACCATTTCGGTCACCGTCAGGCCGATACCAAAGCGGCGGCATACACGGCGAAACGGCAGGTCAGTGATGCCGGCCATCGGGGCCAGCACCAGAGGAACATCAATCTCGTAACGGCCCAGGCGAAAACCGGGCAATAATCGTTTGGCTTGCATAATCTCCATGGCCTTTTGCCTAATAATTGGGCAACTCTACAGCATTTCCCGCCCGACTCCAGCAAAGCCTTGCCGCCGCAGGCCGGCCGCGACAGGCTGCGGCCATGCACAGGCTCTCCATTCACTGGCCCAATGTCCGCTTTCTGCGCTCGGTTGCCGATGCTCGGGCATTCCCCGAACTGGGCCTGCCGCAAATCGCCGTCGCCGGCCATTCCAATGTGGGAAAATCCACCCTGCTCAATGCCCTGTTCGGTCGCAAGGGCCTGGTCAAAACCTCCAAAAGCCCGGGTTGCACACGCCTGCTGAATATCTTCGAAGTGGACGGACAATGTGCGGTCGTCGATCTGCCAGGCTATGGCTTTGCGCGCGCCCCGAAATCCGAGCAGCGTCGCTGGGCCACGCTGATCGAACACTATCTGACACACAATCAGGATCTGACGCTGGTGCTGACCCTGCTCGATATCCGCCACGGGCCGAAATCATCCGATCTGCAACTGATCGAATGGCTGAACAGCAGCGGCATTCGCTGGCTGCCTGTGGCCACCAAGGCCGACAAACTCTCCGGCAACGCGCGCAGCAAACGCCTGCGTGAAATGACCGACGCACTGGGTGGCATGCTCAAGCCCTTGCCAACCTCCGCCAGCAGCGGCATGGGTATCGATACGC
>WFNX01000016.1 GCA_015488375.1 Mariprofundaceae bacterium
TCGGTACCGGCCCGACCAGCAGCACATTCATGCCCTGTGCCGTCAGCCCCGCACACAATGCCGATTCAATCATATAACCGGACAGGCGCGTATCCTTACCGATCAGAATACTTGGCGTATGCTGCACATGGCCGGTCAACACATGACCGGCTGCACGCCCAAGTGCCAACGCAAATTCCGCCGTCATCGGCGCCTGATTCACTGTACCACGTACCCCGTCCGTACCGAAATACTTACGCATTATTCCTCCCCTTGATTCGTGCTATTGCCCGCCGCATCACGTATAAGCACGCCGCGCACAATAAAACGGGCCTTTGGACTGGCCATACGAATGCCCTTGCCCGAAGGGCTGGCAATCCCCGCCTGTACCTCAAACGGCCCGATTTTGCGTTTCAGGCGAATCGGATTGGTCTGCACCTCGGGCAATGATCCCAGCCAGACCTCCGGGCCGGATAATTCCACCTTGTCCGGCTCCACCATCACGCTTTTGACCTTCCATCCCGCCGGCAACTCAAAAATCGCATGCACGGGAATCAGACGATGAATCTTCCGGTCCACCTGCAATTCCAGCGTATCCGGCTTGGCCTTTTCAATACGCAAGCCGACCGGCAACTGAATCTCGGAAATCTGCAATGCGCGATGCACCACGCCAGGCGTGGTAATATCCGAAGCATCCACCGGAATAAAAAAGGCCCTAGCCTGAAACTCTTTCAATCGACTCTGCAAGCCGGTCACCGTAATACGCACGCCGTCAGGCAGATCATTCACAATCATCATACCTTCCGGCAACCCGCTCACCTGCAGCGGCACTTCCATCGTCAGCGAACCCTGACCCTGACCGTGAACCAGCATCCACAGGCCGATGGCCACCAGCAACGACAACAGGTGCAACTTGAAGCGGTCAAGCAATGATAATGTTTTCTTCATTTCCTGGCATCGCTCCGCTTCATCATCACAATGACGGAATGATGGTCGATATCCGGCTGAAAACAGCGCATCAGCCTGTCATACAATTGCGCACCATCCAAGGCTTCGCCGATTCGCCCTTCCTGAACCAGATGGATATCGCGCCGTTCCTCGGAGACGACAATCACCAGGGCATCGGTTTCCTCGGTCAGCCCCACGGCCGCCCGATGCCGGGTACCGAACGAACCGGCCACATCCTTGGCCTGAGCCAGTGGCAGAATCACACGTGCCGCCCGAATACGCCCGCCCTGTTCATTCTGCCGCACAATAATGGCGCCATCATGCATCGGTGCATCCGGGCAGAAAAACGCCTGCACAATATCGGGGCTCAGCGGCGCATCCATTTCCACACCGGTATCGTAAAGGTGGCGCAGTCCTGTTTCACGTTCAACCACGATCAGACCACCCCAGCCACGTTCCACAAGAGATCCGGCCGATTCCATCAGCATATACGCCAGCGCCTTGGCCGACGTCTCACTGGCCACCAGCGGATTAAAGGCCACCCGCACCAGCGCACGTCGTATTTCATGCTGGAACAGTACCACCAGGATAATGATAAAAGCGGAGAAAAACTGGCCGAAAATCCACTCCACGGTAAACAATCCGAAATGACGCGCCAGAAAATAGGCGGCCACAACAATCGCCAGGCCGATGAGCATTTGTACCGCACGGGTACCGCGAATCATGCGCAAGGCAAAATAGACAATGACCGCCACGACCAGAATGTCCAGGGCATCACGTGCCCCGAATGACCAGTTATCCATAACAGCCTAAGATAATTGCTTACTGTCAGGTTGCAAGCGATGGCTGGCAATGGCCGAAGCCATAAGAACCGCACGCTTCTGCAATGCCACATCATGCACGCGCACGCCGTCCGCACCGGCAAAAACGCCAATACCGCCGGCCACGGCCGTTTCCAGTTCGCGTTCATCGACCGCACTGCCTGTAATCTTCTGAATAAAGGATTTGCGCGACACGCCCAGCAGAATCGGCAAACCGAAACGTCGCTTGAAATGCTGCAGATTAGCGATCAGCGCCAGATTATCCTGCAACCGTTTGCCAAAACCGATTCCCGGATCGAGCAATACCGAAGCCGGATCGATGCCTGCCTGCTGACAGGCCTGCAAACGCCGTTCAAAAAACGCAGACACCTCATCCACCACATCATCATAATGCGGCGCCTGCTGCATCGTGGCCGGCATGCCCTGCATGTGCATCAGGCAGACATCAACACCGGCCTCGGCAACACAGGCAAGGCTGTCCGCATCAAAGCGCAAGGCAGAAACATCATTCACCATACAGGCGCCGGCAGCAATGGCCTGCGCCATCACTTCGGCCTTCATGGTGTCTATCGAGACCTTGCAGCCCTGCTTCACCAGCTCACGAATCACGGGCAGGACACGCCGTAATTCTTCCTCCGGCGAGACTGATGCCGCGCCCGGCCGCGTGGACTCTCCACCAACATCGATCAGCGAGGCACCCTGCTGCCACATGCTCAGGCCATGGCGAACCGCACTGGCCTGATCAAAAAATGATCCCCCGTCCGAAAATGAATCGGGCGTGCAATTAAGCACGCCCATAATCCATGCGGGCTGACCATCCTGGCGATGCCAGCTCGAATGCGTCATATCAATGCGACTGTTCCGCCTCTTGACCGGACGCCACATCGCCGGCATCACCCGCCGCCACATCGAAAGGCTCATCACCGGGCTCATCTTTCGGCGTTGCGCCCGATGTCTGCACATCCTCACGCGCAAGGTCCTTGCCTTCCATGACGATATCAATTTCCTTGCCTTCCAGCGTTTCATACTTGATCAACGCCTTGGCAATAAAATGCAACTGATCCATATGGTCGAGCAGGATCTTTTTCGCCCGGGCATAATTGCTTTCGATCAGATCGCGCACCTCAACATCGATCTTGCGTGCTGTTTCTTCCGAGATATTCGTCTGACGCGTGATTTCACGACCCAGAAACGGTTCATGTTCCCGTTCGCCGTAAACCATCGGCCCCAGCTTGTCGCTCATACCCCATTGCGTCACCATATTCCGCGCCAGCTGTGTCGCCCGCTCGAAATCATTGGACGCGCCGGTCGTCATCTGCCCCAGCACCAGTTCTTCACCCAGTCTGCCGCCCATCATGATGGCAATCTGGTCGCGCAGATATTCGCGATCGTGATTAAAACGATCTTCTTCCGGCAACTGCATCGTTACACCCAGTGCCTGACCGCGCGGAATAATGCTGACCTTGTGCACAGGATCGGCATGCTTCAGATGCTTGGCCACCAGCGTATGACCGGCCTCATGATAGGCCGTGGTTTCTTTCTGCTCATCCGACAGCAACATCGAACGCCGCTCCGCACCCATCATGACCTTGTCCTTGGCCGTTTCAAAATCGGCATTGGTCACCTTGTCACGCTCATAGCGTGCTGCATTCAGAGCCGCCTCATTGACCAGGTTGGCCAGATCAGCGCCGGAAAAGCCCGGCGTACCACGTGCCAGATTTTTCACATTCACATCCGATGCCAGCGGCACCTTGCGCATATGCACCTTCAGAATCTGTTCGCGTCCCAGCAAGTCGGGACGCGGCACAACAACCTGGCGGTCAAAGCGACCCGGACGCAATAATGCCGGGTCCAGCACATCCGGTCGGTTGGTCGCCGCAACAATGATAACGCCATCATTGGCTTCAAATCCGTCCATCTCGACCAGCATCTGATTCAGTGTCTGCTCGCGCTCGTCATTGCCACCGCCAATGCCGGCACCGCGATGCCGTCCCATGGCATCAATTTCATCAACAAACACAATGCACGGCGCGCTCTTTTTGGCCTGTTCAAACATATCACGCACACGCGATGCGCCGACACCGACAAACATTTCCACGAAATCGGAACCTGAAATGGAGAAAAAGGGAACCTCTGCTTCACCGGCAATGGCTCGCGCCAGCAGGGTCTTACCGGTACCCGGAGGGCCGACCAGCAACATGCCCTTGGGAATCTTGCCGCCCAATCGCGTAAACTTGGAGGGATCACGCAGGAATTCGATCACTTCGGTGACCTCCTGCTTGGCCTCGTCGCAACCGGCCACATCATCAAAGGTTACCCGCTTGGTGTCCTCATTGAGCAATTTGGCACGGCTTTTGCCAAACGACATCGCGCCGCCCTTGCCGCCACCCTGCATCTGACGCATGAAAAAGACCCAGACCGCAATCAGCAACAGCATCGGGAACCAGGAAATCAGCACCGACAGAAAGAACGGAACCTCGTCCTTTTCCTTCACATTCACCACCACATGCTGATCCAGCAAATGCCGTGTCAATGTCGGATCATCCGGCACCAGAACTTCATAGGTCTTCAGCTCATCCTGCATATCGCGATACTGGCCGACAACCCGATTCTCCTTGATCGTGGCCGTTTCCACCATGCCCTTGTCCACTTTTTCCATAAAAGCGGAATAGGACATTTTCTCGCCATCCGGCATCGGAGCGGAAAACATATTGAACACACTCATCATGGTCAGACCAATGACCAGCCATAACAGTAAATTTCGACCCATGAAAAACCTCATTTAAACTTGAAACAAACTCAGCAAGCGCGAAAATAAATCGGCAAAGATTAAGGCTTGATGAAATTGCAATTCAGCGAAGCATTGCCCGCGTTCGCCTCAGATGCAAGTAACTCTTTTTCCTCTCCAGCCGACAACGCGACAAATCCACGCCCCCGCATGCGCCCTGTGCCGTCCATGTTTCAACCAACATGATATGCCGGCGACCTGCGCGCACGCCCTGATCAAACAGCATGGCCATCATTTGCTGCAAAACACAGGCCCGCACGGCAGGAGACAGTGCCGCCCAGGCCTGCCAGTCAACCCGAACCTCACCCCGAACAACCTCCGGCTGCACCCTTCTTGCCGCAGACTCCAGCTGTTCGGTGATGCGCACAGCCTGCCGCTGCCAGCGCAAAAACAGGCGCTGCGCATCACAGCCTGCCGCCTGCATGGCAGGAAACAACCGCCTGCGAATCGCATTGCGCCACAGACTGCAATCAAAGTTCGTCGGATCTTCCAGCCAGCTGATCCGCGCCTGACGCAACAATTGCCGCAAATATTCAGGATCGACAGCCAGCCAGGGCCGGTGAATCAGCAAGCTGCCATGCCGCCTTGCTGTCGCCATCCCCCGACAACCCGAAACGCCTGCGCCCTGCAATAACCGCATACATACTGTTTCTGCCTGATCAGCGGCATGATGGGCCAGATAAAGATGGCGGATATGTTGTTCCGCCGCCCAGCGCGCAAAACAGGCATAACGCGCCTGTCTGGCCGCATGTTCACGGTTGCCTTTCGACAGCCACACACCGCGACAATAAAACGGAATATTCCATGCCTGTGCCAGTGCCTCCAGCTGCCGGGCCTCAGCGGCACTTTCCCTGCGCCAGCCATGATCCACATGCCAGGCGACCACATCCACCCCTGCCTGCCTGAGCGCCAGCAGCAATGCCGTCGAATCTGCCCCGCCGGACCAGCCCACGGCCACCGCCCCCTGATGCAGGCATGCCTGCGCCGGTAACAGCTCTGCCAGTTGCGCCAATGCCTGCGACGAACTCATGGTCATACGCCACCCTTACACGGACGACACTGGTTACCAAGGGCATCAGGCCACCGCTTCGCATGGTCTTCATGAACCATCCGGGCTAGCATATCGCCCATGCACAATATGTCGTCATATTCCGTCCTTTCCTTCGTGACCAGATGCGGCAGCCGTATCCGCCTGTGGCGCCTTCTTGCAGCCGCCCTGGCGTCGATATCGGGCATGACGATGACCGCATCTGCCGCTACCGATGATATCATTGTCACCATTCCTCCACTGGCGGGCATCATCCGCATGCTCGATCCGGGAATCCAGCCAGTGTGCCTGCTGCCGGCGCACGCCGACCCGCATCATTTCGAACTGACTCCACGGCTGGTTGATCAATTGCGCCGCAGCTCGCTCATCATTCGTTCGCAGCCCGATGATGGCGAATGGTCGTTTCTCAGCAACCAGCCCCATATGCTATCGCTTTGGCACAAACAGCGGCACGCCTGGCTGATACCCGCACAGGTTCGCAAGGCCCTGCCTGTTCTGGCGAACGCTCTGATCACCGGGCATCCTGATCACAAGCAAATAATCAATCAACGCCTGACCACCGCGATTGCCCGTACCGAAGCGATTGAACAGCAATGGGAAGCGACGCTCAGTCCATGGCAAAAAAGCGGTGTCATCATGCAACATCCGGCATGGCAGCCATTGCTTGAACAATATCATGTGCCGGTGCTGGCCATTCTGGAATCAGGCCGGCATGGCGCGGAAAGCGGGCCGCATGTCCTCGAACACGCGCTGAACGCATTACAGCAACATCCCGGCGCCCTGCTGCTGGGCGATGCCCGGCATGACAACCGATCCCTGAACTGGCTGGCAAAGCGGCACCCCACGCCATTGATTTCCCTGGACCCTCTGGGCTCCTGCCAGGAGAGCTGGGATACACTGATGCAGCGCAATATGGCCCTGTGGCCCCAGGTCAAACCATGAACCAGCCGTTACTGGCCATTCATGATATCAGCTTCAGCAATGGCAAACAGACAATTCTCGAACATATCAGTCTGACCTTGGAAGCCGGTCACTTTCTCGGCATTGTCGGGCCTAATGGCGCAGGCAAGAGCACACTGATCAATCTGATTGCCGGCCTTCAGCAACCGGATCAGGGACATATCGACCTGTTCGGTCAGTGTCTGAAACGCTTCAACCGCAGACGCCTGCTGAAAAAGGTCGGCTTTCTGCACCAATTGCATGACCAGCAGCCACGCCTGCCCATGCGCGTTTGCGATGTTGTGCTCATGGGCCTGCCCGGATATGCCAACCCGCTAACTTCAGCCGGCAAACATCGCCAGCGTATTTTGCAGGCCCTGCGCCACACCGATATGGAACATGCGTTTGATGCCGATTACCGCAATTTGTCCGGCGGCCAACGACAACGTGTTCGTCTGGCCCGCGCATTGGTGCATCAGCCGAAATTACTGCTGCTGGATGAACCCTCAGCCGCCCTGGACAGCAAACGACAGGAAAAACTCTATGCATTGCTCCGTCGCCTGTGCGATGAGCAGGGCACGGCGATTATCATGGTTGACCATGATATTGCGGCGATCAGCAGTCACGTGGACTCCGTTGCCTGTCTGAACCGGCATATCCATCACCATGCACGCAAGGGCGAAAGCATCCCCGATCACATCTGGCAGAGCATGTACGGCGAACATATCCAGCTGATGGCACATGATGCAGCCTGTATCGGCTGCGCACCGGCAACAGGTCATAGCCATGACTGATCTGTTCATCCATTTCTTCCACAGCCCGGTCATGATGGAGAGCCTGCTGCCGACCCTGCTTATCGCCGTGGTTACGGCGACAATGTCAGTTATGGTGCTGGCCCATCGCCTGTCTTTCCTGACTGTTGGTGTTTCTCATTCATCGCTGGCCGGGCTGGGTCTGGCCTCGCTGCTGGGTCTGCCGTTATTGCCCAGCGCCACGGGCTTTGCCGTCCTGATTGCGCTGCTGCTGGCCCTGATGCCGCAAAAAAAAGGCATCAGCGAAGATGCCGGCACCGGCATCCTTTTTGCCGGCAGCATGGCGCTGGGCATCACGCTGATTTCCACATCCACTTCACAGGTTAACCTGTTCGGCCTGCTGTTCGGCAGCATCCTGACCATTTCCGCCACTGAACAATTATGGCTCTGGCTGCTGGCTGCCATTATTCTCACAAGCTGCCTGCTGGCATGCAGAAGCTGGTGGAGCATTGCCTTCGATGCCACAACCGCTGCAGCCAACGGCCTGCCAGTGCACGGACTTCGTCTGCTGCTGTATGGCATTATCGGCCTGACGGCCATCCTTTGTGTCAAACTTGCCGGCATCATTCTCACCGCCGGGCTGATGATTCTGCCAGCATCCTGCGCCTGGTTATGGGGGCGTTCCCTGTCCGGACTATGGCTGCTTTCCCTACTGTTTTCCCTGTTGGGAAGCGGCATCGGTCTGTTGACATCCTACGCCATGGACTGGCCGGCCGGACCTGCTATTGTGCTGGCACTCTGTGTACTGTTTATTGCAAGCTGGGGGATATCATGGCTGAAAAATCGCGTCCGATAGGCATGGCGGCAGGGCTGGGCATCCGCATGCTGGCTGGCAGCTATGATACCTGTATTGTTTTCGCACTGTGCTTTCTGGCGTTTATCCCTATCACCATTGCCGAGCAAGGCCTTGGTGCCATTCCTCAATGGATCAAGGGCATGCTCATTGTCACCATTGCCTACGCCTATTTTGTCGGCTTCTGGATCCGGGCAGGAACCACCACCGGCATGCGTCCGTGGAAACTTCGCATTGCCATGTGTGATAATGGCAACCTCCCTTCCCTGGCGGCGGCAACGGTTCGTTTTGCCGGCATGATGCTGACCTGGCTGGCTCTCGGCATGACACTGGTTTATATGGCTTTTCGCGATACCAGTCATTTTCTGTTCTATCTGTCAGCCATTCTTCCCGGCATCAGTGTCGGCATCATGCTGACCAATCGGCACAAACAAACCCTGCACGACCTGATTGCCGGCACCAGTATTTATCGTATCAAGCCCCAATAAGCCGTGAACGACCACCGGCTAAAAGCCGGTGGCTTCGGGTTACGGCTATAAGCCGGATCGGTCGGCCATTCGGCCGACTGACTACACCACTTCAAAGTCATCATCCGGTTCCGACGGCTGTTGATTCTTGATGTATTCCTTCCATACCTCATCA
>WFNX01000017.1 GCA_015488375.1 Mariprofundaceae bacterium
GAAAAATCATCAACAGCGCCATGGGTACCACAATCATCAACCGGGCCTGGGCTCGTTGCTGGTTTTCAAACTGTCCACCAAACACCACGGTATACCCCGGAGGCAAATCAATCTCGCTGTGAATGCGGCGATCCAGCTCCGCCACCAGCGACCCCATATCCCGCCCCTCGACATTACTCTGAATCACAATGCGCCGCTGCACATCATCACGCCGGATCATCGGCGGGCCTTGCTCCACCCTGATCGAGGCAACGTCCTTTAAGCGGACCCAGGCGCCGGATGGTGCCTGTAAAATCAACTGGCCGATGGATTCGCTATCCTGACGAAAGTCGTGAGCCAGACGCACATAAATATCATAACGCTCATTGCCGGCAATCACCTGACCGGCCGACGTACCGCCAATAGCATCCGCCACCAGAGCCATCACATCATCAACTGGAATACCATAACGATCCAGCTTAAGCCGGTCGGGACGAATCACCAGTTGCGCTTCTCCCTCGATCTGCTCCATGGCCACATCGCGCGTACCGTCAACGCTTTTGGTCAGTGCTTCGATCTTCCTGCCCATGGCCGCCAACACCCTGAGATCCGGACCAAAAAGCTTGATCGCCAGTGCCGCCTTGACGCCTGACAGCAACTCATCCACACGCATGGCAATCGGCTGGGTAAAGGCGATCAACACACCGGGCACAAGCTGCATTTTCTCCCGCATCAATGCCTGCAAGGCAGGCCTGTCGCCGGCACTGGTCCATTCGGCAACGGGTTTGAGGCCCACAAACAGCTCCACATTGGATACCGGTTCCGGATCACCGCCAATTTCCGCGCGCCCGATCCGGGCCGAAACATAGGTTACCTCGGGGAAATTTTCGATCAGCACTTTCTCCAGCTTGCCGCCCATCTCCCTGGCATAGGACAATGAAGATGATGGCGCCAGCGTCACCCGGATGGCCAGCGTTCCCTCTTCCAGTTCAGGGAAAAATTCCGTCCCCAGGAACGGCACCACAGCCAGCGTGAGCACAAAGGCCAGCGCCGCACCACCAAGCACCCGTTTCGGCGCAGCCAGCGCGGATCGCAGCAGTCGATGATAGACGCGAGCCACCGGCACCAGCAGCGGGCTGTCCCTGTGCGTTACGCCGCGCGTAAAGGCATAGGTAGCCAGCACCGGCATCACCACCAGCGCCACCAGCAGGGAAGCGAACATGGCAAAGCAAATAGACAGCGCCATCGGGGTGAACATTTTTCCTTCCACGCCCTGCAGCGCAAATAACGGGGTAAAAACCATCAGAATAATCAGAACGGCAAACAATACAGGCCTGGCCATCTCCTTGGATGCCTCGGCAATACGCAGGGCAATGCCATGATCTCCCGGCTGTGTCCTTTCCAGATGCTTGAAAATGTTCTCAACCATCACAACCGAGCCATCCACCATCATGCCGATCGCGATGGCCAGCCCGCCCAGGCTCATCAGATTGGCTGAAATCCCGTAATGCTCCATCACCGCCAGAGCCGCCAGCACGGAAATCGGGACAGATAACAATACCAGCGTTGCCGCCCGCACATTCATCAGAAACAGAAACAAAATCACGACAATCAGTACAAATGCCTCAAGCAGGGCCTTCTCGACCGTCCAGACCGCCTTATCAATTAACTCTGACTGATCATAGAAGGGTTGAATCGTCACCCCTTCGGGCATGGATTTCTGTACAATTTCCAGACGCGCCTTCACATCATCAATGGTGTTTTTGGTATTGGCACCAAAACGCTTGAGCACGATACCTACAACCACTTCCCCCAGATGCCTGATCTCTCCGTTCGCGCCACGCTCCACCATGGTCACGGCGCCCTGACGAATCGCACCACCAAAGCTTACCCTGGCCACATCCCGCACTCTCACCGGGACACCATGCACGGTTTTGACCGGAATAGACGCAATCGCCGCCAGGCCATCCTTGCCGCCGGGCACCCACCCCACACCGCGAATAACCAGTTGCTCATCTCCTCTGGGTAAATACCAGCCACCGGCATTACGGTTATTGGCTTCAATAGCACGCACCACATCTCTGACATGAAGCTGATAGGCCAGCAGGCGTTCCGGATCCAGTTGCACCTGATACTGGCGCACCTCGCCACCATAGGAGAGAATATCCGTTACTCCCTCCACGGGCATCAGCATCAGCTTCACCACCCAGTCGTTGAGCGCACGCAATGTCATTGCATCATAGCCGGCATCAGGATCAGCCTTGATAATATATTGAAACACCTGCCCCAGACCGGATGTGTTCGGCCCGATTTTCGGCGTTCCCGCCCAGGCAGGAACGGTCTGACGCGCATCCTGAAGCTTCTGGAATACCAGCTGTCTGGCGAAATAGATATCCGTCCCTTCCCTGAAAACAACGGTCACCACAGACAGCCCGGTTTTGGAAATCGAACGGACTTCCTCAACATCGGGCAGGGAATACATGACCGCCTCGATCGGATAGGTAATCAATTGCTCAACTTCCTCGGCAGCCAGCCCCTGCGCCTCGGTATTGATCTGTACCTGCACATTGGTCACATCCGGGAAGGCATCCAGATTCAACTTCGGCACTACAAATAAGGCATAGGCCATAGCGCCGATCAATAATAACAAAATCAGCAGGCGATTGTTGACCGCCGCATCAATCAGTTTTGCAAACATGGCACCAACCCCTAATGATGATGGGCTTCAAAGCCGGCCTTGGCCAGCTCGGAAAGCAAAATAAAAGCGCCCTTTACAACAATGCGTTCACCTGCCCGCACGCCCTTGAGCAGCGGCACAAGTCCCATACTGGCCTTGCCGGCAACCACTTCGCGTCGTTCATAATGGCCGGGCTTTTCTTCAACAAACACAATCAGCTCATTGCCTTGTCGTTGTACCGCCTGCTCAGGTACCAGCAGCCGTTGTTCCGAGGCTTCGGTCGCAATTTCCGCCTGGACAAACATCCCCGGATGCAACGCATCACCGGCATTGCCAATTTCAAGCCGCACACCAGCGGTACGCGTTGCCGCATCCAGCTGATGATGAATACTGATCACGCGCCCCGGATAAACAGTGCTGCTGTCCTTCAGCGTTACCGATGCGGCACTGCCAATGAGAATATTCGCCAGCTGACTTTCAGGAATATTCACTTCCACCCAGACACGGGATTCGTCCGCTATCTGCATCAGGCGGCTTCCCGCAGCCACATGCTGACCAAGACGAAAATCATCTGCCACGACCGTACCCGCATGCGGTGCGCGCAAGGTCAGCAGTCCATACACATCCTGCCCTGGCAAGGCAGAAATATCCTGCTTATCCAGCCCATAGGAATAAAGCGCGGCTTTGGCTGCAGCAAGACTGGCATGCATGGTCTGATAGGTACTTTCCGCCTGTTGTAAACGTGCCTGAGAGACGATTTTCTGCGCCGCCAGTTTTTTCAGTCGCAACAGTTCCTGTTTGCTTCTGTTATGTTCGGCCCGAGCCTTGAGATAGGCGGCTTCGGCTTGCGCCAGTGCTATGCTGTTCAGTGTGACCAGCTGCTGTCCCTTAGTGACTTTATCCCCCAGATGCACATGTCGCGCATGCACGACGGCATCCACCTGGGTTGTAATATCCGCCAGTGCATAGGCGTTAAAAACCACCGTACCGGGGGCACGGATGGTGTGCTTCAGCGCTCGGGGTTTCAGTTCCCCGGTAACAATGCCGGCCTGTTTAAGCTGGCCTGCACTCAGCTCGATGCTGCCGCCCTGTTCATGTTCTTCAGCAAGCGCGTCATGAGCGATGGCGCTCACAAACAATATCATGGTCAATATCGTGATGTATTTCATGGTTTTGTTCCTTGTAATATATATTCGGGGTGCCCCAGCACCTCAGCCAGACGGATGCGCGCCAGCCATGCCTGTTGCATGATGTCCAGAGCGGTAATTTGAGCTTCCAGTCCTTGTTTGCTGTGGATCACCAGGGCTTCCAGATCCAGTTCACCCGCATCATATGCCCGCCTGGCCAGCGCCACGGTATCTCTGGCTCGCTGTGGCATACGTGAATTCATCAGATCCGATAACGCCTGCATGGCATCGCGATGGTTATCCAGTGCATTCTGAACTTCATAACGTAATTGCTGTTTGGACCAGGCCATTCCTGTACTGACCCGTTCCTTTTCCACCACCGCCGCTCGGTAAGCCCCCTGATGGCTGTTCAGTAAAGGAACCGGAATCGTTACCCCCAGTTTGATCAGCCTGTCTCCGGCCTCTCTTCCGGTCATCGCACTGAGGGTGATATCCGGAATTCTCTCGGCACCGGCCAGCTCGGCACGGGCATCCGATTGCACCAGTTGTGCCTGCAATGCAGCGAATTCGGGGCGGGACTTCAATGCCAGCGCATAGGCATCACCGGCCGGTCGCCAGTCAGGTAATAATGCCGGCAACGTCAATGAAGCCTCATTCTCCCCGGCAGCCCCAAGGACAAGAGAATAAGCCTGCCGACTCCGGTTCAGCCGACGCTCGGCTGCCGTGGCCGCGTTAAACGCCGCTGCAAAGGCCGATTGTGCCAGGTTAGCCTGCAGCTGACTGGACTGTCCCAGCTCAAGCTGCCGGGCAACCGCATCGCTCACGCTCCGCAGCATCTCGCTCTGTTGCCTGCGAAGGTCATAAATTCGACGCGCAAAAAACAGATCCACATAAGCCCGTGCCGCCTCAATCCTTAACTGTTGTTGTGTGGCATCGCGCCGGGCACTGATTGCATCCAGCGCAGCTTTGGCCGCCTGCTCCCGTAATCCGCGTTTACCGGCAATTTCGATCCCTTGTGACAACGTAATATAATAATCGTTACTGGTACCGCCGCCATTCAGCCGCCGGCGCTGGGACTCCAGCGACAGTTCAGGGTTATAGGCATAAGCGCCCTGTTCATGGAGCTGCTCTTTGGCAACTTCAACACTTTGCTCGGCCATCTGCAGGCGCGGATGCTGTGAGGCAGCCCGTGCCATGGCCGATGCCAGGCTTTCAGCCTGGATATTCAACGGATGAATGCATAAAAGCATTCC
>WFNX01000018.1 GCA_015488375.1 Mariprofundaceae bacterium
AGGATCGCCAGTACGGATTCGGGAGGACGGCCGATGGCCGCTTTGTCGCCATTGACGACAATCGGGCGTTCAATGACTTTCGGATATTGAACCATCAGCGCAATCGCTTCATTGCGACTCAGGCTTTTGCCCTTGAAGTGTTCGCGGTACTCGGCTTCATTTTTGCGCATCAGCGCTGCCGGCTCCATGCCGAGCAGGGTCAGGATATGATCGAGTTGTTCGGCCGTCGGCGGCGTTTTCAGATATTCAATGATCTCGATGTCCACGCCTTTCTCCTGCAGCAGGGCAAGGGTCTGGCGGGATTTTGAGCAGCGCGGGTTGTGGTAGATTGTGACGGCCATGGGATTCTCCTTCAGATGGGTTGCAAGGCTGCGTATTTCAACATCAGGCGCTTGGTTCCGGCAAGCCTGAATTGCACCGTGACCCGGATTGCATCGCCATTGCCCTCCATGCCCAGCACGACGCCTTCGCCAAAACTGGGGTGCTGAACCCGGGTGCCGATGTCAATGCCCGCAGGCCCGGCTGTGGATACCGGGGCGCCGGTCTCCGCTTTTTGCAGAATGTCCGGCGACAGGCTGGCGATAAACCGGCTGGGTTGGGGATACACCATATCGCCAAACACCCGGCGCTGGCGCGCGGAGGTCAGCAACAGGCTGTTGCGGGCGCGCGTAATGCCGACATAGAGCAGGCGGCGTTCTTCCGCAATGCCCGTTTCGCCTTCGTCGATGGCGCGCTGATGGGGCAGCAGCCCCTCCTCCACGCCGCACAGGATGACCGTATCAAATTCCAGGCCCTTGGCGCGATGCAGGCTCATCAGATTGAGTGCATGATCATCGTCCTCATGTTCCTCATCGCTTTGCAACAGGGCGGCCCGATCCATGAACTCGATCGGAGTCAGTCCGCCGGCCATGGACATTTCAATATAGGATTGCAGGGTGACCAGATTCTCTTCACGTGATGCGGCTTCCAGCTCACCCATCGCCTGCAGGCTTTGCAGATAGCCGCTTTGCTCAAGGATGCACCACAGGCCGTGGTCGGGAAATTCCGCTCGGTGGGGGCGAATATCCGCGATTAACTGTGCCAGTGGCGTGAGCCTGTTCAGGGGCGCAGGCCATGTCCCTTCGGCAAGCTGATCCAGCCATTCGGCGGCGCGCATACCGGAATTGCCAAGCGCCGTGGCGATTTTTTCCAGGCTTTTGGCGCCGATGCCTCGCCTGGGCTTGTTGGCGATGCGCAGCAGGTGCATGGCATCGGCGCAATGATTGAGCAGCGCCCACAGGGCCAGCGCATCCTTGACTTCCATGCGTTCGAAGAAGCCGACGCCGCCGATGACCCGGTAGGGGATTTGCTCCTCGCGCAGTCGCTGTTCCAGTGGCAGGGACTGGCGATTGGAGCGGTAGAGAATGGCCATGTCCTGCCAGTCAACGCCGCGTGCGTGTCGGTCTTTCAGATGGCCGATGATCCGGCGTGCTTCATCGAATTCGTCGTGGCAGGTGATCCATTGCGGCATGTCGCCCTCGCCGCGAGTGGCGCGCAATTGTTTGACATGGCGCCGGGTGTTTTCATGAATCACGGCATTAGCCAGGCTCAGAATGCGGCCACTGGAGCGGTAATTGTCCTCCAGCCGGTGGATGCCCGGATTGGGCCACAGGCGTTCAAAATCGAGAATATGGCGCACATCGGCGCCGCGCCAGCCGTAAATGCTCTGATCATCGTCACCGACAACGGTCAGGTTATGATGTTCGGCGCAGAGCAGCATCAGCCATTCATGCTGCACCGGATTGGTATCCTGATATTCGTCCACCAGCACATGATCGAAACGGGCGCGGATGGCCGCGGCGACAGGCGGATGATCACGTAACAGTATGACGGTATTGAGAATCAGGTCGGAGAAGTCCATGCGTTCCAGCCGGCGTAATTGCTGCTGATAATCGCGATACAGTTCGTTCAGTGAAATATCATTCCATTGCTGTGCCGGCGCCTGCTCCGGTCCCAGGCCGGCATGTTTGCAGTGCTCGATCCAGCCCAGCAGATAGGAGGGATGCAGCCGCTCGCTGGCGATATTATGTTGTTTGAGCAGGCGCTTGATCAGGGTTTTCTGGTCATCGCTGTCGATCACCAGAAAATTTTTGGGGTAGCCGAGCACATCGGCATAGCGGCGCAGGAAACGCAGGGAGATCGCATGGAACGTGCCCGATACGACGCCACCGCCATCATCGCCGATGAGCAGGGACAGGCGGGACTTCAGTTCGGCGGCGGCCTTGTTGGTAAACGTGACGGCCAGAATGCGGTGCGGCGCATAGCCCCGTTCGGCAATCAGATGGCCGATGCGGTGGATGATGGTGCGCGTTTTGCCGCTGCCGGCGCCGGCAAGAATCAGTTGCGGCCCGTCACCGGAGGTAACGGCTGCACATTGTCGGGGATTGAGTTCAGCCATGCTGGGCGCTGTTGTCTTCGCCATGTTTGACGATCATCTGGTGATAGGTCTGGAACACGGCATTGCGCGCCAGTACGCCAAGCACCTTGCGCGGATTTTGGGCGGAGACCACCGGGATTTGTTCGAAGCTTTCCTTGTCGAAGGTGCGAATCGCTTCCAGCAGGCTGCCTTCCTCGGAGATCACGCGGACATTGCGATTGGCGACTTCCGCCGCAACGACGGCCAGATCAAGCGAGTGATCCAGCAGCCAGTCCTGCAGGTCGGCAAAGGTGACGAGGCCGATCATCAGGCCGTCGTCATCGACTACCTGCACGCAGCCCTTGCCGGAGCTGACATAGATTTTTTTCAGTTCGGCCAGCGGTGTATTCTGATGCACGCTGGGAATGCTGCGCCAGGGGATTTTGGATACCTTCACGGCGCGCATCCAGGATTGTTCGCGCCCCCATTCGGTATTGATGCCGCGCTCCTCCAGCGATTCGGTGAAAACCGAGGCGCGGCCGAAGGCGCGGGAAACCAGCGTGGCCACGCTGCAGGCGGCCATTAACGGCAGCATGATGTGATAATCCGCGGTCATTTCAAAGACCATCAGCATGATCGTGATGGGAGCCTGCAGGGCGGCTGCCGTCAGGGCGCCGCAGGCGACCAGCGCATAGGCGCCGTAGCTCTCGGAATAGGCCGGCATGAGGATGTGCACGGTACCGCCAAACAGGGCGCCGACCGCGGCGCCGAGAAACAGCGATGGGCCGAGCAGGCCACCGGGAAATCCGCCGGCCGAACAGATAATGGTCGCCAGCAGTTTGCCGATGAGAATCAGGGACAGGAATGCCTCCAGCGGGATGGCCATGTGCATGAATGAGGGTTCAATCTGTTCCAGCATCATCGAGGCAACGGTGTCATAGCCGATGGACATGACTTCGGGGATGAGCAGGCCGAGCAGGCCGAGGATAAAGCCTGCCAGCGCCGGGCGGAAACGGCGGTCCGGCACGAGGCGGGCAAGCAGGGCGCGCATGGGGGCCAGCGATTTGATCAGGGCGGAGGCGACCAGGCCGCAGATGACACCCATGAACAGATAGGCGGGAATTTCCCAGGCGCTGATCAGCTGGAATTCCGGAATCGTAAAGGCCGGAAAATTGCCCAGTTCCGAACGCGTGATGACGGTAGCCAGTACGGAGGCGATGACAATGGGGCTGAAGGTGGCGATGGTATAGTCCGCGAGAATGACTTCCAGCGCAAACAGCACGCCTGCGATGGGCGTGTTGAACGACGAGGCAATGCCGGCGGCGACCCCGCAGCCGATCAGGGTGCGGATTTGCTGTTCGGTAAGATGCAGGCGCTGCCCGACCTCCGAGGAGATCAGCGCGCCAAGGGCGACGGTCGGCCCTTCACGTCCGAGGCTGATGCCGCTGCCGACCGATACTGCCGTGCCCAGTGTCTCGGTGACCATTTGCTGGTTATTGATTTTCCCCTTGCGCTCGACAAGGTCGGCCAGTACGCCGGGAACGCCGCGCAGTTCGCCGCCCGGCAAAAATCGCACGACCATCCAGCCGACGATCAGGCCGGCCAGCGTCGGCGCAATGATATAGGTGTACCAGGGCAGCGCGCCCAGCACCTGCTCCCAGGTGCGTTCGCCGGTCCACAGCAGGCTGACCCATTCAATGCTGAAGCGGAGCAGCAGGGCGCTGTAGCCGGATAAAATACCGACAACCACGGCCAGCATGACCAGATAAAGCGTGTCCTGGCCATGCATCCAGGTCAGGGCTTTCAGCTGCCATTTGCGAAACCATTCCCAGACTTCCACGTCGACTCCTGTACCGCGTGCAGTGGGCGGGCGGCGTATCCCCGCCTGCCGTGTTGAACTGCCGGCTGCTGAAGCTAGCAAACTTCTGTGGCCGGTAATAGCGTGCCGGCATGCAGAATGTTCTTTTTGCCATGGGGCTTATCATTGTGATTGGTGTGCTGTGGCGTGTTGTGCTGGGAGCTGAGCATGCCGAGCGCATGCGCAGCTTGCTGGCGCAGGGGGTTTATCAGGTTTTCCTGCCGGCGCTTGTGCTGCATGTGCTCTGGAGTACGCCGGTGGATTTTAATACCCTGCGTATTCCGCTGGTGGCCGCACTTTCGGTGCTGATCTCCCTGCTGGTGGCGTTTTTTATTTACGGCAATGGCTGGTTTGTTGCCCGCTGCATGGGGCGCAATGACCGCAAGGCGATTGGCGCCCTGTTGCTGGCTGCCGCATTTGGTAATTTTACCTATCTTGGCCTGCCTGTCCTGACGCAGGCCTTCGGCGAGTGGACACAGTTTATTGCCATTAACTTTGATCTGCTGGCCAGCACGCCCCTGTTGTTCACGGTCGGTATTATCATTGCGCGCTTTTATGGCGTGCCTGCCGGAGGCCATCCCTTTGTCGGGCTGTTGCGTGTGCCGGCCATCTGGGCCGCATTGCTCGCATTGCTGCTGAGTTCGATGCAGGTGCCGATGCCGGCCTGGCTGGAACGGGCCGCACAGTTGCTGGGTTCGGCGGTGATCCCGCTGATGCTGCTGGCCGTCGGCATGGCCCTGCGCTGGCAGGCCGGCTGGCTGCAGCGCGCCCCGGTGCTGCTGCCGGTGCTGGGGATTCAGCTGCTGTTTATGCCGTTGGTTGCCTGGGCGGTATCACTGGGCGTGGCCATGCCCGGGAAGATGCTGGCCCCGGTCGTCGTCGAGGCGGCCATGCCATGTATGGTGCTGGGGCTGGTGATTTGCGATCGTTTCAGGCTGGATGCCTCATTGTATGCTGAAGCAGTGACGGTTTCGACATTGCTGTCTTTCGCAACCCTGCCGCTGTGGCTGGGCGTGCTGGCATAGGCCCTGGCCCGGATTTTTCATGAAGACCATGCGCCGAGACAGGGGAAATCGAGGAATGTGAAGGACTTGGGTCGGTATGGATGGTTTTGCAATGTGACGCTGTGCATTTCGCGGTGCCTGGCTTGTCTGCGCAGGCCGGATGCGCGCCTTTGGCTGCGAACCATAGCGATGGCTATGCTTCTTGCCTTCATGTGCACCCCATGCCTTGCGCATCCCGCACCATCCATCCGCGATTACATGAAAAATCCGGGCTAGCCGCGTTGCTGCATGATGGCCGCATTGCTGCGAATGAGGCTTTGCAGCGAACGCACATAGGCCTGACCGCGTTCGGAATAATGCCCCAGGCCCTCCGCCATCTCGAGTGCATTGACGGGGCGATGGTGTTTCCTCGCATGAGCCCGAATTGCGCGCAGTTGCGCATAGGCGGGTGAGGTGTTCAGGTTATGCATATAGCTTGCTACTGATTCGCGTGCAGAGGCATAGCGCGCAACTTCGTGTGTGGCGCCGGCCTTACGCTGCCTGGGCACCAGTCCGCATCCTTTGCGGTAACACCACTGGCCAAAATAATTATGTCCTTCGCGTGCAAAGCGGGAGGTTCCCCATGCCGATTCATTGGCAGCCTGGGCCAGTACCAGCTCAAGCGGGATAATATCGACGCGCATCAGCAGTTGTTGCCAGGTCTCATCGCGGGCCAGATCGGCATCTCCGATGTTATAATCGTGTGCCATGGAAAGTAACCATTTCCGGTCCCTGGCGGAGATGTGGCGCCCCTGCAATCGTGCCTGGTTCAGCCTGGCAATGCGTGCATGCGCTGTGTCCAGTCGCTGGTTTTCCTCCAGTGCCGCGGGGCGGATGAGGTCGAAGAACTGTTTTTTCTTCTGGGTAATATCCGCAAGGGGGCTGGACGGCGCGGTTTTCTTTTGCTCGATTGCGCAGCCATTGATGAGCAGGGCGGTGATGATGCACGTTATGATCAGTTTAAGCAGGTTGCGGGTTCTTTTTTTCATTGTGCCGGTTTCTCCATATATCGTTTTCGCTATAGTCGGCGGTGTTTCCATATCCATCAGTGGGCGAAATCACATTTTGCCCGGATTAAATTCATCATTTGTGGCGTTTTGCCACATGGGGTGATGCGGCGGGGCGGGCAAGAAAGCGATAAATTCGTGCTATATAAAGCGTTTTGGCGCGCTGCAGGTGTTGAGAAACCGGATCAGGCATATGGTCTATGTGGGCCATTTTATTGACAAAGATAATTTGACATCGCCTGAAAGTGTGCTTTACTTGAAGTTGGATTGTGATCTGCATCACGTTATCGCATGGATAAGGGAGGGGGCCTTTTGTTACATACCATTAAAAGACACATGCCGTTTTTCATATGGGCACCCGGTGCGGCCTTGCTGGTGTATATTGCCAGTGTGGACCTTTATCTTTCCGAACAGCTGATTGTAGCCGTGATGTGTGTGCTGATTATGGCGCTGGGCTGGTGGCGCTATATTCGCACGCTGCATAATCATTATATGCTGCGAACCGTTCGGTTGTTTGTCATGGTGGTGGCGGGCTTCCTGGCCATTCGCTATATCATCTGGCGTTTTGAATATTCCATTCCGTGGTTTGAGGATACCTTCTCGATCTTCTGTTCATTGTTATTGCTGGGTGCGGAATGCATTGCCGTTGCGCTGTATTTCGGTGGCGCCTTTGTGAATCTGCATCCGCTGCGCAGGCATCCGGATCCGCTGGACATGAAGGATCCGAATCTGCCGACCGTGGATGTGTTTATTCCGACCTATAACGAGGATGCAGACCTGTTGCGTACCACGCTGCTGGCTGCCACCGATATGATTTATCCGCGGGACAAGCTGCGGGTATATCTGCTGGATGATGGCGGCACGCAGGCCAAGTGCGAGCAGCGGGGCAAAAAAGGCGAACAGGCCTGCTTGCGCAGGAAAGAGCTGCAGGATTTGTGCTTTGAGGTCGGTTGTTTCTATCTGACCCGCAAGGACAACCAGGATGCCAAGGCCGGCAATATCAATGCCGCGCTGCAACGCACGGATGGTGAGCTGGTGGTGATCTTCGATGCGGATCACATCCCGACGGCGGATTTTCTGAAAAACACGGTAGGCACCCTGGTGGCGGATGAGCGCAAGGCATTCGTGCAGACGCCGCATTTTGTGATCAATCAGGACCCGTTTGAAAAGAACCTCAAGGCAGATCAGAAAATGCCCAATGAGGCGGAAATGTTCTACACGATGAATCTGCGCGGCATGGATAACTGGGGCGCGGGCTTCTTCTGTGGCTCCGGCGCGGTGATGCGGCGCAAGGCCCTGGAAGAAATCGGCGGCATTGCCACCGATACGATTGTGGAAGATGCCGAAACCTCGATCGAGCTGGTGCGCCGCGGCTGGAAGACCGCGTATCTGCATTTGCCCATGCTGTGCGGCCTGAATGCCGAAAGTACGGAAGCCTATGTGCATCAGCGGCAACGCTGGGCGACGGGCATGTGCCAGTTGCTGTGGGAGAAGAACCCGCTGTTTGTACGCGGCCTGAATATCGCCCAGCGCGTAAGTTATTTTAACTGTATCCTGTTCTGGATTTTTTCCCTGTCGCGCATTGTGTTCATTGTTTCTCCGTTGCTGGCATTGCTGGGCGGCGTGACATTGTTTGCTGCGCCGCCGATTGAAATCCTGCTTTATATGGTGCCGTATCTGATCGGTCTGGGACTGGTCATTAATATGTTGTATGGCCGGGTGCGCTGGCTGTTCGTCTCGGAAATCTATGAAACGCTCAGCGCCATGTTCCTGTTCAAGAATATTCTCAAGACGATCCTGATACCCAAGCATGAGCCGTTTATCGTAACGCCCAAGGGTGAACGCATGGAGTATGATAAACTGTCCTATCTTGCACCGCGTTTTTATGTCGTGATTGCCTTGCAGTTTATTGCCATCGGTGCGGGTTATTATCAGCTCTCCACGGATCCCACCACCTTGAATACGGTCACGTTTTCCATGGGATGGAATCTGTACAATATGATTTTCACGCTGGCCGCGCTGGGTGTGTTGATTGAGCGCCGGCAGGTGCGGGCGCGACCGCGTGTGCCGATTCATGAAATGGCCAAGGTTAAATTCAACGATAAGTTCGTTCCCTGTGAAATTATCGATATGACAGAAGATGGCGCCATGCTGCGTTTGCCGGGCTGGGTGGAAAACCTGGAAGCCAAGGAAGGCGCGCTGGAGTTTGCCCAGAACCATATTGCCAAAGATCAGCTTTCTCTGACGCGGGTGCTGGAAAACCTGAACCGGGTTGGTTTCAAGGTGACCATGACGCGTGTGCAACAGGTGAAGAAAGAGAAGCATTTGCTGGTGGGTGTGAAATTCCACTATGAGGATGAGATTCAGCGCGTGGCCGTGATATCATTTGTGTATGGCAATTCGGAACGCTGGAAGAAATGGCTGATGGGGCGCAATGACCATTCCAGGATCCGACAGGGCATGGTCTTTGTGGCCAGGGCGGCCTATTTTGGCCTGATTCATATCGCCATGGCCTTTAAGGGACTGCACCATGTCGTGCTTGCATTCAGATTATTATCGCAAAGAAAAAAAGCGTCTAAAGCTACCCAGGGAGGGAAAGCATGAGTAAATACTGGAAAATCGGAATTATGGTATGGGCTATTGCAGGCGTTCCGTTGATGGCCAGCGGCGCCGATGCTCCCGCGGCAGCGCCCGCGCATGTGATGGACGGCAAGGCCCCAGATGCCAAGGCCGCCGCCAAGACAGTGGCCGCACCGGCAGCCACCAAGGCTGCAGATGCCAAAGCCGCCGCCAAGCCAGCGGCCGCACCGGTAGCCGCCAAGGCTGCGGATGCCAAGCCCACCGCCAAATCAGCGGCCACACCGGCAGCCACAAAAGCTGCGGATGCCAAGGCAGTAGCCGAGGCGACAGCCACCAAGGCTGCAGATGCCAAAGCCGCGGCCAAGACAGCGGCCGCACCGGCAGCCACCAAGGCTGCAGATGCCAAAGTCACGGCCAAGGCAGCAGCCGGGCCGGTGAAAGAAAAAGCTGAGAAGAAAACCTATGTGCCGGTGGATGTGCCGGTACAGCCGCTGAAAACGGTCAAGGTTCGCCAGGAAATGCGTGTGTTTGCCAAGGAGCATGCGCGACGCTTTATGGTTCTGCGCCAGTCGGAAGCGGAATATCCGCTGCATATCGCCGTACCGTATCGCCTGAAACCCTCGGCGATCCGCGCCCATATTGTATTTACCAATTCCAATGCGCTGCTGAAGGGACGCTCTCAATTGCGGTTGCGCTGGAATGGCGGCGTATTCGCACAGGCGCCGCTGGATCCCGCCTATCCGGATGGCACGATTGATGTCTCTGTGCCGCTGGAACTGGTCAAGAGCGGCAACAATGTGCTGGCCGTCGAGGTTTCGCAGCATTATCTGTCCGAATGTGAAGATCCGGGCAGCCCCGAGCTGTGGACGATGGTGGATATGGATGCTTCCTATATCGAAATGGAAGGAACGATGCGTGCCATTGAGCCGACATTGCGTTCGTTCGATAACCTGCTTTCTTCGGAAAACTGGGATGCGCTGCATGTAACCATGGTGCCGTTGGCCAAGTCGCCGGATCATCTGCATGCCGGCACGCTGCTGGCTGAAAGTCTGGCCAATCGCGCTCATGACCAGACCCTTATTGTGGACGGTGCTGAACTTGGTCCCACGGTAGGCAGCACGGCCGTAGGTCATGATCTGGTTGTTTTCGGTACCTATGATGAAGCAGAGGCCATGCTGGGGCCGATTGATATCAAGGCGGGTGCCAGGGGGCATGTGATGGTTCGTGCCCGGCAAAGCGATCCGGGCCATTTCCTGCTGGCGGTGCTGGGCAAGACGAAAGCTGATCTGGTGAAGGCGGCTTCCGCTTTTGCATGGGCAACCCTGCCATTGTCCGATGAGGCATCCATGGACGTGTTTGATGTGACGGTGCCGTCGGCGATGGTTTATTCGTCCCGCCATGCTGTGCAGGAGGGACGCGAATACAATTTCGCGGATCTCGGCTTCCAGACCAAGACCATGAAAGGCTTGCAGGATCAGACATCGGTGATGATGTGGCTGCCGCCGGATCTGTTTTCCAAGAATCATTCGCAGGTAGAGATGCGTTTGCATTTCAGCTATGGCGCGGCACTGCGGCCGGATTCGGTGTTGAATATTTATCACAACGGGCAGTTTTTGCGTGGCATTTCAATGTCCGACCCCAGAGGGCTGCTGGTGCGTGATTATCGCATCTGGATTCCGCTGTATGCCTTCCGTCCGGGTCTGAACGAATTCCGTTTCGAGAGTCGCATGCATGCCAATACGGGTACCAACTGCACGACCGGCAATACGGATAACCTGCTGCTGACATTGTTTGATGATTCCACGTTTACGATTCCCGAGACGTCACATTATGTGGCCATGCCGGATTTCAATTACCTGGTGAATACGGGCTATCCCTATCTGGGTGACCTGGGTGATACGCCGGTTATTCAGATCCCGAACCTGAATCCGCAGATGTTGAGCAGCGCGTGGACACTGGCGGCTCGTCTGGGACAACTCAAGGGCAGTCCGATCCAGAGCCTGACGGTTTCCAACAGCGCGAACGGGGCGAGCAATATCATTCGTCTGGATGTGTTCTCGAATGTGGATGATACGATATGGAATGCAGCGCCGGTGAATCTCGGCAAGAAGGGATTTATCAACCATCCGAGTCTGGCCAACCCCAGCGTACTGGGGCATGAACCGCTGACATGGCGCAAGAAGCTCAATATGTTGCTGTCCGGTTCCGAGTATGAGTCAGGGAGTGAAACGGGTGCGCGTTACCATAGTGTCGGTATCCAGCAGTCTTTCAGCCTGAAGAATCAGGGTGCGCTGATGCAATTTGAGAATCCGAAGGTGAGCGGCGGCACCATGACATTGCTGGTTTCGGACAGTGAGGAGCAATTGGTCCAGGCTATTCGGCATCTGGTCGAGCTGTGGCCGCAAATGCAGGATTCGCATGGCGATCTGCTGCTGTGGGGTACCTCGGTCGAGAAGGGGCATCCGGACTTCTGGTCCGGCGAGGTCGGCTCGAATGTATATCATATCGGCAGCATGCCGTATCTGGAGCGCATCACCTATTTTGCGATTCAGTATCCGGTCTTCCTGCTGATCCTGTTGCTGGTGGTCTTCCTGTTCATGGCATTGTTGACACGCTATCTGCTGATTATGTATCGGCATCAGACCCATCCGCATATTGAACCATGACGGCGGCAATGTGTGGGGGAAACTGCTGATGGCAGGGGTGATGGCGCTGGCTCTCGTGTCATGTGACCGGGGGCCATCGCCTTCCCTGCTGCAACAGTCTGACTGGCTGGCCTACAAGGCGCGTTTTATTGCCCGGGACGGGCGGGTGCTGGATAACGGTCAGGCGCAAAATTCGCATTCGGAAAGCCAGGGCTATGGCATGCTGCTGGCCGTCGCGTTTGATGACCGTGAAACCTTCCGCAGGATCTGGCAGTGGACCCGTACGCATTTGCAAATACGCAACGATTATCTGTTTGCCTGGCTATGGAGCGAACGGGAAGATCGGGTTGTCGATGAAAATAATGCCACCGACGGCGATCTGATGATTGCCTGGGCCCTGCAGCGTGCGGCCAGGCACTGGAGTGATGATGAATATCGCACGGCAGCCGAACAGATTGTGCGTTCACTGGCATCACTGCAGATCAAGGTGAACGGACGCCTGTTTTTGCTGCCCGGCAAGCAGGGCTTTTATTCGGATCAGGAGCTGGTTCTGAATCCTTCACATTTTATATTGCCTGCATTTCGCGAACTGGCGGCGCTGGACCAACGTATCGACTGGGCGAAGCTTTATGATGATGCACTGAATCTGATTGAAAAAAACCGCTACAGTGACTGGCATTTGTCACCGGACTGGGTGGATATGCGACAGGGTGGTCGTCCCTGGGGCAGGCGGGATGCCTATTTCAGCTATGATGCCATTCGCATTCCGTTGTTCGCCGCATGGTCTGGCGCGAGCGATGTGTTGCCGCCATATATTGATTTCTGGCGGCAATTCTCGATGCGTGAAAAACAGCCGGATATCGTGGATTTGCGCACTGGTTTCGTGCATTTGCGGCGGAATTTCGCGGCAGTGGATGCGATTATGCGATTATGCGAGCATGTCGCGCATCCGCAAAAGTCAACCGAATTGAGCCATTTTGTATGGAGTGAGCAGACAAATTATTACGATGCCAGCCTGTATCTGCTGAGTCGGCTGGCATGGCATGAATTTGATTTGATGAGAAAGGGTGAGGGACAATCATGAAAATATCGAAAATCGTAACCCGCTATCTGGTCGCGAGCCTTGCATTGCTTGGCATGCCATTGTTGGCACAGGCTGCCGATAAGATGGCCAGGGATGCCGTGGTCAAGAGCACGAACAAGTCTTCGGCAGTCAATGTGCAGCGCTCGACGAAATCGACGGTGGCGCCAACCCGTGCCAAGGCTGCGGAGAGCGAAAAGGCAGCAGAACCGCGAGTCGCGATGGCGGTGAAAGAAGTCGAGGGCAAGGAACAGGTGGATGAAGGCGTGCTGTGGGCATTGATTCGCAATGAGCAGTACGATTCTGTGTATGCGACGATGGCGGACATCAAAGCGTCGCATCCTGACTGGTCACCATCGGCCAAGCTGATTGATGTGCTGGAAAATAATCACACGGACTATCTGATTAATCAGGGCCAGCAACGGCATCGATGGAATCAGGTTGTGGATGCCGGCAAGCGCTATCCCAAACGTTTCGATTGTGAACACAATTACCGGCGCCTGGCGCTGGCCAATGCCCTGGTAAGGCTGCGTCAGTACAGCACGGCCAAGGATGTTTATGCTGCTGTCATCAATGAGTGCGGCGAGGATCAGCGCATTGAAGCCATGGAGCATGCATCCACGCGTTTGCCGGCCACGCAGTTTAATCGTTTGCAGTATCAGGCGAGTAAAAAGCCGATGTCGGCGCGCGGCAAGTCCCGACTGGCTGCGATTGAAGTGCGCAATGCACTCAATGGCAAACCGACAGCACAGGAACTGGCACAGCTGACGGCCAGGGAAGATGCCTTGCTGGCCTCCAGGGATATCGCGGTGGCGAATACGCTGGCATGGGCCAATCTGGAACATGGCAAACCCGGCCATGCCCTGGAACTGTTTCAGCTCAGTCGCAGCTGGAAGGATAATGATGAAGCGCTGAAGGGTGAGGTTCTGGCCCTGCATCGCCTGCATCGCTCGCAGGATGCCCTGGCGCTGATTCAGTCCGAAGATAAAAGAATTGCGGCCCATCATATGGAGAAGGATATTCTGCCGTTGAAGGCAGCCGCATGTGGCGATCTCAAGGATTATGCCTGTCAGGCGACCTCGCTGGAGCAGCTGGCGAAAATCCGTCCGCTGGATAAAGGCGAGCGTGAAGCGCTGGCCTGGGCGAATTTCCAGTTGCAGAAATATGCGCTGTCCGAACAGGAATTCGAGGCACTGTACCGCGAAGACCCGACAGAAAATCACGCCCAGGGACTGTATTTGAGTTTACAGCGCCAGGGCAAGGAGGCGCGGGCTGCCGAGTTGTCACATGAACTGGGTGGGCCGTTACAGAGCCATCTGGTTGCACAGCAACAACAGCAGAAAAACAGCGAGGCGGCAGAGTACTTTGGCCGGGATCTGTTCCATTCGGCACAGGCCATCGATGAAAGCTATGATAACGCCCTGCCGAATGTGGATACGACGTTTGTACGTGTCGGCGGCATGAATCGCATTCGTTCAGGCATTGGCGCCCAGCCGATGATTCATACCTTCAAGATCAGCAAGTTCTTTACTGAAGGCGGTTATTTCTTCGACAAGGAGCAGTCTTTGACGGCGCGTGTGGAGCGGGTGTTTGTTGATGCCGGCTCGCCGCTGCCGGAGGCATTGAGTATTGGTACGTTGCCGGCGCTGCCGGTGTTGCCGCTGGTTGCGCCCTCGGCCCTTCCGACCTATCTCAATGGTTATGAATGGGAAGTGGAATATCGTAACGAAGGCTGGAACACCTATTATGCGAATATCGGCCAGAGCTTTATCGGCGGTGGCATCAAGGCAACCTGGAAGGGGCTGCTGGGCACCAAGCGCCAGTATGACCGGGGCTTTTTCGGTGCGGAGGCATATCGTCAGCCGAACCGTGAGAAACTGTTGCCGTATGCCGGTCTGCTGGACCCCTATACCGGGCAATACTGGGGCAGGGTGATGCGCAACGGCGTCAAGGTTCTCGGTTATCACGGCCTGTGGGATGATATTCCCGCCACGTTTGATGAGCGTACAGGGTTTGGTGTTTACTATGAACTGGGAGCCGAAGTGCTTAATGGTGTCGGCGTGAAAACCAATAATCACTATTATATGGCACTGGCATTGCCGTGGACGTTCGATGTGGATATCCCCTGGGGCGCGGTGGTCAGTATTGCCCCCCTGATTCGCTATGAGCATTACAAGCAGGATCAGGATCACTTCACCTATGGTCATGGTGGCTACTTCAGTCCGCAGTATTCATTGACGCCGGGTGTGAACCTCTATGTCGAGTCGCATGAAAGCGAAGTGGTGAACTATATGTTCAATGCCTTTGTCGGCCATCACAAGCACAAGCATAATTCGTCACCCATATTGCCGTTTACGCCGGGCGTGCCGACGATTGAAGGCATTAACTATCTGGGTGCCAATGTGCAGGAATGGACCTACAGTGTTCGCTTTGCTGCCGTGACGGAGCTGACCGAGCATTTCCAGTTGGGCGGCGAAGTAGGCTATGGTCGCAGTTCCTATGCGCAGGCCGGTGTGCCTTTCCATACCAAGGACCTGTCCTATCTGCTTTATCTGACATGGAATCTGGATCAGCGGCAGGATACGCTGAGTACGGATCGTGCCGCGTACGGCATCAGCCCGCGTTACGGTACCCAGCCGTTGTTCTGAGTATGCGCTAACACGATTTCGGCTTCCGGGGGGCGGCTTTGATCAGCCGCCCCTTTTTTTTATTGCTGCTTCAGATGTCTGGCCAGGCGCAGGCTGAGTGCGGCAATGGTCAGCGTGGGATTGGCCGTGCCCATGGTCGGAAATACATGGCCGCCAACCATGAACAGGTTGGGGTGGTCATGGGCACGACAATGGCGGTCCACCACGGAAGTTGCAGGATCATCGCCCATGCGGGTCGTGCCGGACGGATGATGGGACGAGTACGAC
>WFNX01000019.1 GCA_015488375.1 Mariprofundaceae bacterium
CACCAGAAACGCCTGCCCAAGGAGCTTGCGTTGCACGGCATCACGGACATGGATGAAGCCAACCGGTATCTGGCGGAACACTACATGCCGGCATTCAATGAGGAGTTTGCTGTGCCACCTGCGGTGGAGGGCTCAGCCTTTGTACCGTGGATCGGCGGTAGTCTGGATGACATCCTGTGTGAACAGCACGAGCGTGTCGTGTCCAATGACAACACGGTGAGCTTTCGGGGCATGAAGCTGCAGATCCCGGCCGATGACCATCGTTGCCATTATGTGAAGGTCAGGGTTCGTATCCATCGCCATATGGACGGGCGCATGAGCATTTTCCACGGCCCGCGCAAGTTGGCGGAATACGATGCCGATGGAGCATTGATAAGCAATTCGCAGGCAACCGCAGGCCTGCAAAAGGCCCCGGGATAATCCCGGCCAATGCGGACAACTCTTGTGCTTTAAAAGCGGACAGGTATATTTGTTGCTAACACTTTCGGCCTTTCCTGCTTGGCGAAAAGAAAGGCTGGCGCTAGGTTGCGCCGGAATTTGTTTGTAAGGGATGGTTATGAGCCGAAATTTTGTGTTTACATCGGAATCTGTATCCGAAGGACATCCTGACAAGGTTGCCGATCGTATTTCCGATGGCGTGCTGGATGCAATTCTGCAGCAGGACAAGCATGCGCGCGTGGCTTGTGAAACGCTGGTGACGACGGGCATGGCGCTGATTGCCGGCGAGATTACGACCTCGGCCGTTGTCGATTATCAGGATATCGTGCGCAGTGCGATTCGCGAAATCGGCTACAATTCATCGGCCATGGGTTTTGACTGGGAATCCTGCGCCGTGCTGGTGACGCTGGACAAGCAGTCACCGGATATCGCCATGGGTGTGAATGAGGGCGAAGGGCTGGATCTGGATCAGGGCGCCGGCGACCAGGGGCTGATGTTCGGCTATGCCACCAATGAAACCGAGGTGTTGATGCCGATGCCGATTCACCTGTCGCACCAACTGGTGCAGCGTCAGGCTGAAGTGCGCAAGCGCGGCATTTTGGGTTTTCTCAGGCCGGATGCCAAATCGCAGGTGACCGTGCGTTATGAAAACAGCAAGCCGGTGGCCATTGATGCCGTGGTGTTGTCCACCCAGCACGAGCCTGATATCGAGCACAAGGATCTGGTGGAAGCGATGATGGATGAGGTGATTCATCCGGTGCTGGATGCGACAGGGCTGCTGCATGCCGGCACTGAATACCATATCAATCCGACCGGCCGGTTTGTGATTGGAGGACCGGTTGGTGATTGCGGCGTGACCGGGCGCAAGATTATTGTCGATACCTATGGCGGTTTCGGCCATCACGGCGGCGGCGCATTTTCGGGCAAGGATCCGACGAAGGTGGATCGTTCTGCCTGTTATATGATGCGCCATGTTGCGAAAAATATTGTGGCAGCCGGGCTGGCGGAACGCTGTGAGGTTCAGGTGGCCTATGCCATCGGTGTGGCACGGCCTTTGTCAGTGATGATCAATACGTTCGGTACCGGCAAGATCGATGAGAAACGTTTGGCCGAAATCGTACGCGAGGTGTTCGATCTGCGACCCAAGGGCATTGTGCAGCAACTGGATCTGTTGCGGCCGATCTATGCCAATACGGCTGCCTATGGTCATTTCGGCCGCGAATTGCCGGAATTTTCCTGGGAGAAGACGGATAAGGCAGAGGCTCTGCGCGCTGCTGCGGGGTTGTAGCCGGGTGTTCAGGCTGAGGGGCACTGCAACAGGCCGTTTTGGCCTGCCAGGCTCGGCCGCTAATGTATTCAACGGTGCTCATATTTTTATGATCAAGATAGGAGTATGAGAATGTCTGATTTTGCCGATTTTAAAGTGGCGGATATGTCGCCGGAAACGGTGTCCTGGGGGCGCAAGGAGCTGGCCATCGCCGAGACGGAGATGCCGGGGCTGATGGCCATTCGTGAAAAATATGCCGCCGAGCAGCCTTTGAAGGGTGCGCGCATTGCCGGTTCACTGCATATGACAATTCAGACCGGCGTGTTGATTGAAACGCTGACCGCCCTTGGTGCGGAAGTACGCTGGGCGTCATGCAATATCTTTTCGACACAGGATCATGCGGCGGCGGCGATTGCTGCGGAAGGCGTGCCGGTGTTTGCCTACAAGGGTGAAACGCTGGAGGAATACTGGGAGTATTGCCACAGGATTATGGAATGGGGCGATGGCGGCGTGCCGAACATGATTCTGGATGATGGCGGCGATGCGACGCTGTTGTTGATTCTGGGTGCGCGTGCCGAGCAGGACCCGTCCGTGCTTGATAATCCCTCATCGGAAGAGGAAGAGTATCTGTTTGCCTCGATCAAAAAGCGCCTGGCTACGCAGCCGGGCTATTACAGCCGGCGCCGGGATGCGATTCGCGGCGTTACCGAGGAAACCACGACCGGCGTGCATCGTCTGTATCAGATGCAGGAGAAGGGCGAGTTGCCGTTCCCGGCCATTAACGTGAACGACTCGGTGACCAAGTCGAAGTTCGATAACCTGTACGGCTGCCGCGAATCGCTGATCGACGGCATCAAGCGGGCAACCGATGTGATGATTGCCGGCAAGATCTGTGTCGTGCTCGGTTATGGCGATGTCGGCAAGGGCTGTGCGCAGGCTTTCCGTGGCATGGGAGCGACGGTCTGGGTGACCGAGATCGATCCGATCTGCGCTCTGCAGGCGGCGATGGAAGGTTACCGTGTGGTGACCATGGATGATGCCTGCAAGGAAGGTCATATCTTTGTCACCACGACCGGCAATTACCATGTGATTACGCATGATCACATGGCGGCCATGCGTGATCAGGCCATTGTGTGCAATATCGGGCATTTCGATAATGAAATCGATGTGGCTTCGCTGCGTCAGTACGAATGGGAGAATATCAAGCCGCAGGTGGATCAGATCATTTTCCCGGACGGCAAGCGGATCAC
>WFNX01000020.1 GCA_015488375.1 Mariprofundaceae bacterium
CTGATATTGCGTTCCATGATCGGTCCCATGTCATGCCTCCCCGGGTGCAATGATATTTGTCAGGCATACTATCACACCGGCGCGCGCAAGGCCACGGCATTTGCTGCGTGAACTGCCACCCTGTTTCAATTAGCATGAGGCGCACGCGGGAGGTGAACGCATGGAAGTTCAGTCGGTTTCAACGACACCATTTGATGATCAGCGACCGGGTACGTCCGGCCTGCGCAAAAAGGTCCGGGTGCTCCGGCAGCGGCATTATCTGGAGAATTTCGTTCAGTCCGTGTTCGACAGCATCGGTGACTTCAGGGGGCGCACGCTGGTTGTGGGCGGTGATGGCCGTTATTACAATCGTCAGGCAATCCAGACGATTCTGAAAATGGCGGCAGCCAATGGTTTCGGCAAGGTGCTGGTCGGGCAGGGCGGTATTTTGTCGACTCCGGCGGCATCCTGTGTGATTCGCAAACATCAGGCGCATGGCGGGCTGATTTTGTCTGCCAGCCATAATCCCGGCGGGCCGGACGAGGATTTCGGCATCAAGTACAATATCGCTAACGGCGGGCCGGCGCCGGAAGCGGTGACCGAGAAGATTTTTTCCCGCACCCGCACGATTGATCGTTATCTGACCGTGGCGGCGGACGATGTGCCGCTGGATGTAATCGGCGCCTGCGCACTCGGTGAGATGCAGGTCGAGGTTATCGATCCGGTGGCCGATTATGCCGAACTGATGCAGTCGCTGTTCGATTTTGATGCCATTCGCCGTTTGCTGGCAGATGGCTTCCGCATGAAGTTTGATGCCATGCATGCGGTAACCGGCCCGTATGCCAGGGTCATCATTGAGGGCATGCTGGGGGCGCCGCAGGGCACGGTTATGCATGGCGAACCGAAAGAGGATTTTGCCGGCGGGCATCCTGATCCCAACCTGACCTATGCGAAGGATCTGGTGGATATTATGTTTGGCGAGCAGGCGGTGGATTTTGGCGCGGCCTCCGATGGTGACGGGGATCGCAATATGATTCTCGGCAGGAATTTCTTTGTGACGCCCAGTGATTCGCTGGCCATTCTGGCGGCCAATGCCGAACAGGTGCCGGGTTACCGGGACGGGATTGCCGGTATCGCCCGTTCGATGCCGACCTCTGCTGCTGCAGATCGTGTGGCGGCGGCGCTGGGGCTGGATTGTTATGAAACGCCGACCGGCTGGAAATTTTTCGGCAATCTTATGGATGCCGGCAAGGTGACATTGTGCGGGGAGGAATCGTTCGGTACCGGCTCCGATCACGTGCGTGAAAAGGACGGTTTATGGGCCGTGCTGTTCTGGCTGAACATTCTGGCCGTGCGCAAACAGAGTGTGGCCACGATTGTGCGCGAGCACTGGCAACGTTTCGGCCGCAACTATTATTCGCGGCATGATTATGAAGGCGTGGATGCCGATGCGGCGGCAGCCGTCCTGCAACGCGTGCGCGACCAGTTCGGCACCCTGCCCGGACAGCAACTGGCCGGACGCACGGTGCAGCACTGCGATGATTTTGCCTATACCGATCCGGTGGATGGCAGTGTCAGTGAAAATCAGGGTGTGCGCATCCTGTTTGCGGATGGATCGCGTATTATTTTCAGGCTTTCCGGCACCGGCACCAGCGGCGCAACGATTCGCCTGTATCTCGAATCCTATGAACCCGATGTGCAGAAACAGGGGCAGGATGCGCAGCAGGCGCTGGCCGACATGATTGCGGCTGCCGATGCGATTTCCGGTCTGCGTGAACTGACTGGCCGCGATCGGCCGACAGTGATTACCTGATGGGAAAGACAAGCGATGAAAGTCAAAAAGGGGCGGACATGAGTGCGACTAGAGAACTGACGGATGAGGCACGGGCGATTCTGGAGGCACGCAGTCATGATCCCTTTGCCTGGCTGGGACGCCATCCGCACGACAAGGGCGGCGTGGTGGTGCGGGCCTTCAAGCCGCGGGCACGGCATATGTGGCTGTTGAGTGGCAAGGATAAACTGCCGATGCCGCGCATTGAGGGGACGGATTTTTTCGAACTGGTCTGGGCACAGGGAGATTTCGACACACCTTATCGCTTTTGTATCGAAAACCACGAGGGTCACCAGTGGGAAGAAGAGGATGTCTATCGTTTTTCGCCGGTGCTGGGGGAACTGGATCTGCATCTGATCGGCGAGGGCAACCATTTTGAGAAATATCGTATCATGGGTGCACATGTGCGCGAACATGAAGGGGTGCAGGGCGTCAGCTTTGCTGTGTGGGCACCGGCCGCACAGCGCGTCAGCGTTATCGGCAACTTCAATCACTGGGATGGGCGCGAACATCCGATGCGCGTGCGTGGCTCATCAGGAGTCTGGGAAATCTTTATTCCCGGCCTGTGCAAGGGTGAAGTCTACAAGTTTGAGATTCGCGGTTGCCATGGCGAGGTGTTCGAGAAGGCCGATCCCTATGCGCAGCAGATGGAAGTGCGGCCGAACACGGCCAGCGTTGTGCACGATCCGCATCGCTATTGCTGGCAGGATCAGGCCTGGATGGAGCAGCGGCCCGAGCGTCAGGCGCTGGACAAGCCGATGAGTGTTTATGAGGTGCATCTCGGTTCCTGGCGGCGTGGGGAAGACGGTTTTCTCAATTACCGCGAACTGGCGCACCAGCTGGTCGAATATTGTCAGTGGATGGGCTATACCCATATCGAACTGCTACCGATTACCGAACATCCGTTTGATGGCTCCTGGGGTTACCAGACCGTCGGCTATTTTGCGCCGACCAGCCGTTTCGGATCGCCGGATGATTTTCGCTATTTTGTGGATTATTGCCATCAGCATGATATCGGCGTGTTTCTGGACTGGGTGCCGGCGCATTTCCCGAAAGATGCGCACGGTCTGGCCCGCTTCGACGGCACGGCGCTGTATGAACATGAAGATCCGCGTCTGGGAGAACACAAGGACTGGGGCACCTATATCTTCAATTTCGGCCGCAACGAGGTGCGTAATTTTCTCATTGCCTCGGCCCTGTTCTGGCTGGATCAGTATCATCTGGACGGTTTGCGCGTCGATGCCGTGGCCTCCATGCTTTATCTCGATTATTCACGCGAGGATGGCGAATGGGTGCCGAACAAATTCGGCGGACGCGAGAATCTGGAGGCCGTGGAGTTCCTCAAGCAGTTTAATTGTCTTGTGCATGAACGTTTCCCCGGCGCACTGACCATGGCCGAGGAATCCACGTCCTGGCCCATGGTGTCGCGCCCGACCTATCTGGGTGGTCTGGGCTTCACGATGAAATGGAATATGGGCTGGATGAACGATACGCTGGCCTATTTCAAGGAAGATCCGGTCCACCGTTCCTATCATCATCATGCGCTGACCTTCTCCATGGTTTATGCCTTTACGGAGAATTTCATTCTGCCGTTCTCGCATGACGAGGTTGTGCATGGCAAGGGCTCGATGCCGGACAAGATGCCGGGCGATGACTGGCAGAAATTTGCCAATCTGCGCGCGCTGTATGCCTATATGTTTACCCATCCGGGCAAGAAGCTGCAGTTTATGGGGCTGGAGTTCGGTCAGTGGCCGGAATGGAATTTTGATGCCTCGCTGTCCTGGGACCAGGCCAATTTCATGCCGCATCGCGGTCTGCAACTGATGATGCGCGATATGAATCATCTTTATCGCGAGTTGCCGGCACTGCATGAGGTGGATTTTGATGGTGCGGGTTTCCAGTGGATTGACTGCAATGATGCGGAACAGTCCATACTCAGCTATATCCGGCGTGATAAAAACGGTGGTGTGGCCGTGGTCGTGCTGAATCTGACGCCGGTGGTGCGTGAGCATTATCGCCTGGGCGTGCCGCAGGCGGGATTCTATCGCGAAGTCATGAATACCGACGCCGAAATATATGGCGGTTCAAATGTCGGTAATGCCGGCGGCGTGCAGGCCGAGGCCCGGCCATGGATGGATCAGCCGCATTCGCTGGTATTGACGCTGCCGCCGCTGGCCTGTCTGGTGCTGCGTCCGACAGCGGATTAACGCAGCCGGCTCGCTGTCGGCATGAAAGACGCTCCGGGCGAAGCGGTATAACCTGACGGCACCATTCATAACGGCAAACAGGCAGATGTATGCCGTTTGATCCGTCGCATCACATTTTACCAGCGATCCTTGCGCTGGCGGATATCGCGGAATACGGCGAGCGGTGTATGCTCGATATGATGATGTGCCGCATACTCACGGCAGAAGTCGTCTGCGAGCGGGCGCAGGAACGGATTGGTCTGTTTTTCCAGCCTGATCGTGGAAGGAATGGTCGGCCGGCCCTGCCGCCGTTTGCATTCATCCTCCCGTATGCGCTTCTGCAATGCCGCGTTATTTTTATCGATGGAGGCGGCAAAGGCGAGATTGGCCAGGGTATATTCATGGGCACAGTACACTTGCGTGCCGTCGGGCAGGGCGGCCAGGCATTGCAGGCTGCGCCACATTTGCGCATAGCTGCCTTCAAACAGGCGACCGCAGCCTGCGCCGAACAGTGTGTCACCGCAAAACAGTGCATCATCGATAACGATGGCCATGTGCCCGATCGTATGCCCCGGCACATCCAGGATAACGATATCGAGGCCGTCAATCACAGGCGGTTCCTCTGACGAGACCATTATATCGATGCCCGGAATGCGTTCGGCATCACTTGCATGGCCGATGATGCGGCAGCCGAACATCTGTTTCAGCGCCAGATTGGCGCCGGTGTGATCCCAATGATGATGGGTGTTGATGATATGCGTGGGATGCAGCCCGTATTGCCGGCATGCCTGCTCAACCGGGCCGGCTTCGGCCGGATCGATAATAATGCAGGCAGGATGTGCGCGTGCCTGGATGATATAGATATAGTTGTCGTTCAGCGCCGGCAACTGATGGACGATGAACTGCTGGTGATCATGGCTCCACATCGCTGTATGATAACAGATGCGGCAGGCGCAGGTCATCCTGTCATGAAGGGCTGGTCTTGAAATGCTCGTTCATTTACGCTCTGGCGATGTTTTTCTCCAGACCCAAGCGACCGTCCGATGAACAGATTCAGCATCTCACAGGCCTGTTTTCCAGCGGGCAACTGGATGATCTGATCACGCAGGCCGGGGAACTGGTGCGCAGGTTCCCCAAATCTGCGCAACTGCATAATATTCTTGCCGTGGCCTACAATGCAGTCGGCGATTTTCATGCGGCTGTGGACAGCGCCGAGCAGGCCGTGCGAATTCAGCCTGATTATGCCAAGGCACTGGTCAATCTGGGCAATGCCCTGGCCAATATCGGCGAACAGCAGCAGGCGCTGGAAAGTTATCGACAGGCCGTGCTGGCAGCGCCGGATATGGCCGAGGCACACAATAATCTGGGCGCATTTTTGGTGCGGCTGGAGCGTCATGAGGAGGCTGTCGCCTGCTTCCGCAGGGCGCTGGAACTGCAGCCCGCGTATATCAAGGCATTGAATAATCTGGGCTGTGCCCAATTGGCATTGGGGCGCAATGAGGATGCGATTGCCAGTTTCGATGAGGCCCTGGCCTTGAAGCCTGATTATGCCGAGGCCTGCAATAATCTGGGTGGTGCCTTGAGGGATGCCGGGCGCAAACAGGAATCGGTGGCAAGTTTTCGCCGTGCTATTGAACTGAATCCGCATTATACCGAGGCCTATCGACAACTGGCCGATTTGATACCATTTACGGCGGATGAGCCGCTGTATGTCGAGATGCAGGACTTGCTTGCATCCGGCACCTTGTCTGATGACCAGCGCATGCACCTTTGTTTTGCCTTGGGCAAAGCCGAGGAAGATATGGGCGCATATGAACAGGCATTTCGCTACCTGCAGCAGGGAAACCGGCTGCGTAAGGCGATGTCCGGTTATCACATCGAAGAAGACCGGCATCTGTTTGCCCTGATCAAGGATGCATTTCGCGCGGCCATGCCTGCGCCTGCCAGTGACGGGCCATTGCCTGCAACGCCGCTGTTTATTGTCGGCATGCCGCGCTCCGGTACCACCTTGCTGGAACAGATTCTGTGCAGTCACAGCGATGTTTATGGCGCGGGCGAGGTTGCCACGCTGGATCATGCCATGAACTATATGGCATGGGGTGCATCCGGGGTGACGATGGCGCAGTTGCAGCAGTTGCGCCGGCATTATGCATCCTGGCTACAGGCTCTTGATGTGGAGGAGGGCTTTGTTACCGACAAGGCCATGCTCAATTTTCGCTGGATTGGTTTTATCCTGCTGGCCATGCCGGAGGCGCGGATTATCCATATCAGGCGTGATGCGCGGGCGACGTGCTGGTCGATCTATCGCCATTTCTTTGGCAGTAACGGGCTGGGTTATGCCTATGATCCGGAGGATGTTGCCGAATACTACGGCATGTATCTGGATTTGATGGCTTTCTGGGAACAGCGTTTTCCCGGCCGAATCCATCATCTTGATTATGAAGCGCTGACCGAGGCTCAGGAAGAACAGACGCGGGCCGTGCTCGAATATTGCGGCCTGCCCTGGCAGGCGGAATGTCTGGATTTTCATCGCAACAAACGCGCCGTGGCGACGGCTTCCAGTGAACAGGTGCGTGCCCGGATGTATCAGGGAAGCTCAGATGCATGGCGGCGCTATGAAGCATGGTTGCAGCCGATGCTGGAGCGTCTGGAAGATATTCAGGAATTCCGGGCGGAGTGAGTTCAGGGCCAGGCGGCCTGATCGACGATCCATTGGGCGTGATGGATACGCGATGCGGGCAGGGGGATGCCTCTGGCGATGTCCTGCAATGCCGCGGCTTTATTGGCGCCGGTAGCCAGCAGCAGGCACTGACGGTGCCGGTTCAATGCCTGCAAGGTCATGCTCACACGTTCAGATGGCGGTTTCGGTGACTGATAGACTGCTACGGCCATCGCTGTGCTCTGCAGGCCGGGATGATCGGGGAACAGGCTGGCTGTATGCCCGTCTTCGCCCATGCCGAGCAGGATCAAATCGAAGGGGTCATGCATTTGTCGTAATTGTGCATCGTAAGCGCGGGCGGCCTGTTCCGTACCGTTGCTGAAGTCGATGGCATGAATCTGTGCTGCGGGAATCGGCACATGATCGAGCAAGGCCTGACGGGCCATGCTTTCATTGCGTTCTGGGTGACCGTCAGGCAAGGCGCGTTCATCGCCAAACCAGCAGTGTACCCGTGCCCATGGCAGGTCATGCCTGCTCAGCAAGCGATAACATTGCGCCGGGGTACTGCCGCCGGCCAGAACCCAGTGGAATATGCCGCGCTGCGCAACGGCTTGACGGCATGTGTCCGCAATGCGATCTGCAGCAAAAGCGGCTGCCTCTTCGGCGCTGGCGAAGCGGATCAGCGAATCTTCAAAGCTCACAGCTGGCGCCACCCCCCTTCATGGCCGGCAATGAGTTCATCCATGCCGGGGATATCCCAGGTGGCCGCCGGATACAGTGTGACCTTGTGGTTTTCCTGCCAGGCTTCCATGATCGGCGTAACAACCTTCCATGCCTCTTCGACCTCATCGCCGCGATTGAACAGCGTCGCATCACCCAGTAATACGTCGTAGAGCAGCGTTTCATAGGCTTCGGGCATATTGCTGCTATCCTCGGCATACGGGGCATCCAGTTGCAGGGGATGCAGGTGCATGGTCAGGCCGGGCTGCTTGGCATTCAGGCTCAGGCTCATCCCTTCATTGGGTTGCAGACGGAATACCAGTTCATTGGGCTCAATGGTTGAGGCGGTATGTTTGAACATATTCAACGGCGCCTGACGGAAGCGAATGGCGATTTCCGATACGCGGGATGGCAGGCGTTTGCCTGTGCGCAGGAAAAAGGGCACGCCCTGCCAGCGCCAGTTGTCGATATACATTTTCAGCGCGACGAATGTTTCGGTATTGGAATCGCGCGCCACATCCTTTTCCCAGCGATAACCCTTGACCGGTTCATCATCAAGCATGCCTGCTCCATATTGGGCGCGTACGGCATGCGTTTTGACTTCTTCCGGTGTCATGCGATGAATGGACTGCAGGACCTGAATCTTTTCATTGCGGACACCCGTGGCGCTGATTTCCGCCGGTGGTTCCATGGCGACCAGCGCCAGCAGTTGCAGCAGGTGATTCTGCACCATATCGCGCAACGCGCCGGATTTTTCATAATAGCCGCCGCGGTATTCAATGCCGATGCTTTCGGCCACGGTAATCTGGACATGATCGATATAATTGCGGTTCCATAACGGCTCGAACACGGCATTGGCAAAGCGGAAGGCCAGCAGGTTCTGCACGCTTTCCTTGCCCAGATAATGGTCGATGCGATAAATCTGGGCTTCATCGAAATAGGAAAGCAGGCAGCGGTTCAGGTGTCGGGCGCTGTCCAGGTCCATACCGAACGGTTTTTCGATGACCAGACGACGCCAGCCTTTTTCTTCATCGGTCAGCCTGACCGCATGCAGATTGCGTGAAGTAACATGATAATAGGCGGGGGGAATGGCGAAATAGAACAGCACGTTCATGGCGGTATTGCTGTCTTCAACCACATCGGACAGGCGCTGATAGAAGGATTCGTCCTCCAGATCCCCCTGAATGGGATGCAGCATCCGCGAAAAGCCGTTCCACAGCGTGTTATTGTTGACGATATCCGGAGCATATTTGAGCAGTGAGGCATGCACCTGCTCATTCCAGCCGCGTACTTCATGCTTTTCGCGCAGGACGCCGATAATCCGGCTGCCCGGCGCAATCAGGTTCCAGCGATACATATGCGCCAGTGCAGGCAGCAGCTTGCGATTGGTCAGGTCGCCGGAAGCGCCGAAAATAACGATATCGGCATCTTCGGGCTGAGTGGCAATACTGGATGCGCTGTTCATGTGTCAGACTCCCCTGCCGGTTTGATGGCATGGCCGCCGAAACCGGCACGCATGGCATTGACGATCTTGCCGGCAAAAGCCTCTTTTTCACGGCTGCGGAAACGCATTTGCAGGGCCAGCGTCAGTACGGGCGTCGGTACGGCAAGGTCGATGGAATCGTGCACGGTCCAGCGCCCTTCGCCGGAATCATCCATCCAGTCGGACAGGTTGTTCAGTTCATGGTCCTGCTCCAGGGCATCGCCGATCAGATCCAGCAGCCAGGAGCTGACGACAGAACCATGTTGCCAGATGCGGGAAATCTGGTGCATGTCGAGATCGAACTCTTCTCGGGCTTTCATCAGTTCAAAGCCTTCGGCAAAGGCCTGCATCATGCCGTATTCGATGCCGTTATGAACCATTTTGACAAAATGACCGGCGCCCACCGGGCCGACATGCCCCCAGCCCTTGCCGTCATTGGCCGCCAGAGTTGTCAGCGCCGGCGCAATGCGCTCGATGGCATGTTTTTCGCCGCCGATCATCAGCGAATAACCGTTTTTCAGGCCCCAGACGCCGCCGGATGTGCCGCAATCGGCAAACAGGATACCCTGCGCGGCCAGTTCCTCTGCCCGGCGCTGCCCTTCCCGGTAATTCGAGTTGCCGCCATCGATGATCAGGTCATCTGCCTCGATTCCGGCCTGCAGCAATTCGGCGATCGTACTGTCAACAAACTGGTGGGGCACCATGATCCAGATGGCACGCGGCGCAGCCATGTGTGCAATCACATCACTTAGACTCCGGGCGGCGTACACATTGTCGAATTGTCCGGCCAGAGCCGCAGCCGGAGCGGGGTCCACGTCATAGGCGATCAGCTGATGTCCGTCAGCGGCCAGTCGTCGCACCATATTACCACCCATGCGGCCGAGACCAATCATTGCAATCTGCATCTGTGTACTCCTGAATGTCGTTTGGGAAAGCACCCGTCGCATGGCGATACGTGCCATATATGTCTGGACATAATCTTAGCACATGATTGCGTGGATGTATTTATTTACTGCACGATGACATGATGGAAGGAGTGGTCTATAAACGATGTATGAAATGCTGTCGGGCTTGCCATGTATTGCTATGGCTGCTGGTGATGCTGCCGTTGACTGATGCGCAGGCCATGCGCATTGCCGTGAATCAGGCAGGGTATGCTGCCGATGTCAGCAAATATGCACTGGTTCTTGATGCGGGCAAGGGCGAACGGGTCTATGAGGTGGTTGACCGGCGCAACGGCAGGGTGGTGCTTACCGTGCAGGCCGGCGCGGTGGAGGAGGATCCTTTGACCCGTTTGCCGGTGCGGCGGCTGGATTTGTCCCGCCTGCATCAGCCGGGGCAGTATTATCTTCGTCGCGGAACGATGAGATCCGCATCATTCTCAGTTGCAGAAGATCCGTATCGCCCCGCCCTGCGCCTGTTGTTGCGCGCCTATTACCTGCAACGCTGCGGTCATGCCGTGGTCGATGAGGAAACCGGGCTTGGACATGCGGCCTGTCACGAACAGGATGGTTTGCTGGCGCATAAGGATCGCTGGCACCGGCAGGGAGAACATCTCAGTGCAACCGGTGGCTGGCACGATGCGGGCGATTACGGCAAGTATCTGGCCTCGGCAACCATTACGGCGGCGCGTCTGCTGACGGCTTATGAGCAGCATGAGGCGTTGGGCGCTGACGGCTGGCTGAATATTCCGGAAAGCGGGAATGGGGTGCCGGATATCCTGGATGAGGCAAAAGTCGGCCTGGACTGGATGCTTGCCATGCAGCGTGAAGACGGTGCGGTGTATCGCAAATTATCCGGCCGCCAATGGCCGCCGCACGGGTCGCCGGCCAATGATCGGCAGGCGCGCCTGATTTATGGCCCGGCTTCATCGGATACGGCCAGGTTTGCAGCCGTCATGGCGCTGGCGGCGCGCGTTATCGAGCCATGGTATGCAGTCGATGCGCGGCGCTATCGCCAGGCGGCGCTGGCGGCATGGCATTCTCTTGCCGACATCAGGCAACAGCAGGTGGACTGGCATGAAGGGGATGACAGCGGTTCGGGTAAATACCTGTATTCCGCGATCGATAATGAGGACAGCCTGCTTACCGATGTCGATGATCGTTTCTGGGCGGCAGTGGAATTATATCATCTGACCGGCGACAGGGTTTATCATGACTATGTACGGCTGCATATGCAGCAGGTTCGCTATACGCTGTTCGGCTGGAAAAATCCGGCGGCCCTTGGCGTTGTGCATTATCTGCAGGGAGCAAAGCAGGACCCCCGTGTGCGCGCGGTATTGCACAAGATGCTGATGGCCCGCGCCGATCATTTGCTGGCGACAACAGGGACAAATGTTTACCGCCTGGCCGAAACACGTTTCATCTGGGGCTCGAACAAGCGCTGTGCCGAACATGGCATAACCCTGATGCAGGCGTATCGCTTCAGCGGCAGGCCGGCCTATCTGCTGGCGGCACGGGCACAGGCTGATTATTTGCTGGGCATCAATCCGTTTGCGCAGTCGTTTGTGAGCGGACTGGGCAGCCATGCGGTGCAACATGTGCATCATAGCTGGCGGGAAGATATTCCGGGCCTGCTGGTCGGAGGGCCGAATGCGGGCGCGCAGGATGGCATCGCACCGAAGGATAAGGGGATTCTCAGTTATGTGGATGATGCGCGTTCCTATGCGACCAATGAATTTGCCATTGATTATGATGCGGCCCTGATCGGCTTGCTGGCCGAATTACAACATGCGCAGAGGCACTGATGTTGCGATATGGCTGAACGGGTGTGGATGTTTTAGACTTTGCCCCTGCAAGGAGTGAACGATCCATGGCCCTGATGATCACCGATGACTGTATCAATTGTGCAGTATGCGAGCCCGAATGTCCGAATCTGGCCATTGATGAGGGCGATGAGATTTTCGAAATCGATGCCGATCGCTGTACTGAATGCGTGGGGCATTTTGATGAGCCGCAATGTCAGCTGGTGTGTCCGGTCGATTGCATTCCGCTGAATCCGGAGCGGGTGGAAAGCAGGGAGGCATTATTGCAGAAATATGAACGGTTGACCGGCAAGGCGGCATGAGCGGACGTTTGTTTATCGTTTCCGGCCCGTCCGGAGCGGGCAAGTCCAGCCTGTGTGCGGCCTGGCTGGAACGTTGTCCGAATATGGCGCTGGCCATTTCGGCGACGACGCGTGCACCGCGGCCGGGCGAGCAGAACGGGCGTGAATATCATTTTCTGGATCGCCGGACATTTGAACAGCAGCGCGACCAGGGGGCCTTCCTCGAATGGGCGCATGTGCATGGGCAGCTTTATGGCACGCGCAAGGCGGATGTCGAGTCCATGCTGGCGGCCGGCAGGGATGTGTTGCTGGAGATCGACTGGCAGGGTGCGGCGCAGGTGGCGGAGAAAATGCCGCAGGCCATTCGCATTTTCATCCTGCCGCCTTCCATTGAGGTGTTACGGGAGCGTTTGCAGCAGCGGGGGCAGGATGATATGGCCACGATTGAGCGGCGTGTGGCGGCCGCCGAGGCGGAAATGGCGCATGCCGGAGAAGCCGCCTGCCGGATTGTGAATGATGACTTTGAACAGGCCCTGCAGCAATTGATGGAAATTTACCGCCAGGCGCAGGACGCATAATCCCCATTGCCTTTTCGGGGCACTGTTCCTAGGTTTGGACCCATTGGATATCGGAGGTATAGCCGCATGGCTCGTGTAACTGTAGAAGATTGTATTCGTCATTATCCCAACCGTTTTGAAATGGTGCTGCTCGCTTCCAGGCGTGCCCGTCAGCTGCTGTCCGGGATGCCGAAAATCGGTGAGGACGAAGGTGACAAGGTTACGGTTCATGCCCTGCGCGAAATTGGTGCCGGCAATATTACCTGGGAAACATTGTTTGAACTGGACAAGCGTGAGCGCCAGCGTGCCGAAGCCGAACAGGCGATGGCTGAAGAAGACGAGGCTATCTAGAGCCTTGTATCCCGGTTCGCGCATGATTCATATTTGCTGAATCGACTCTCGTGAGCCGGATTTTTGAAATTACCGAGCGGGTAGCCGCTTACGCCAGCAAGGCGGACATCGATAAAATCAATCGGGCCTATGTATTTGCCGCGCATGCGCATGCCGGCCAGTTTCGTTCATCCGGCGATCCCTATCTGATGCATCCTTTGGCGGTCGCCGGGATTCTGGCCAGCATCGGCATGGATGAGGCCAGCATTATTGCGGCCATCCTGCATGATACGGTGGAGGATACGCCGGTCACGCTGGAAGACATCGAAGCGCGTTTTGGCGAGGAAATCGCGAACCTTGTCGATGGCGTAACCAAGGTTGGCCAGATCCGCTTTAACTCATCTGAACACAAGCAGGCGGAAAACTTCCGCAAAATGCTCATGGCCACGGCGAAAGATGTGCGTGTGCTGATTATCAAGCTGGCGGATCGTCTGCATAATATGCGTACGCTGGGCTTTCTGCGTGAAGAGAAGCGACGCCGGATTTCCGAAGAAACCATTCAGATTTATTCGCCGCTGGCGCATCGCCTGGGCATGCACTGGATCAAGCAGGAAATGGAGGATCTGGCCTTTTCGCATCTTGAACCCGAGGCCTATCGGGAACTGGTCGAGAAAATGGCTTCCCGCATCGATGATCTGCATCGGACGCGTGAGCATCTGGAAAGCATCATTCAGGAAGCGCTCAGGCGTAATGGCATGGAAGCGCGTGTGCAGGGGCGCATGAAGCATCTGTACAGCATTCATCAGAAGATGGAACGCAAGCATGTGAATTTCGATGAGATTTTCGATCTGGTCGCATTTCGCGTGATTGTTAAGGATATTCCCTCCTGCTACAAGGCGCTGGGGCTGGTGCACGGGTTGTATCGCCCGGTGCCGGGGCGTTTCAAGGACTATATCGCACTGCCCAAGCCGAACGGTTATCAGTCCCTGCATACGGCCGTGATCGGGCCGGAAAATTTCCGCATCGAGGTGCAGATACGCACCGAGGCCATGCACAGCTATGCCGAAGACGGCGTGGCCGCGCACTGGCTGTATAAAAGCGAGGATGCCAATGAGCGGGATCGCGAAAGCTTCAAATGGCTGAAGCATTTGATGGAGCTGATTCAGGAA
>WFNX01000021.1 GCA_015488375.1 Mariprofundaceae bacterium
CCCCGGCATCGATGCTTTGCTCCACCTGCGCATGCAGCGTCCGACGCAGGTCCTCGCGCGCCATCGGGCCCACCGTTGTCGATGGTGCCATCGGATCACCGACCACGGCGGCGGCCAACTGCTGCATCGCCTTGTCGCGGAATGCGTCATACACCGCATCGACGACGATCCAGCGCTTGGCGGCGATGCAGGTCTGGCCGGAATTGAGCAGGCGGCCGGCAACGCAGGCCTGTACGGCCCGATCCAGATTCGCATCCGCGAGCACCAGATACGGGTCCGCGCCGCCGAGTTCGAGCAGGGATTTTTTCAGATGCCTGCCGGCGCAGGCCGCCACCGCGCGTCCGGCGCGGCGCGAGCCGGTCAGTGAGACCGCGGCAATACGCGCATTGGCAATCACATCCGCGGCCATCTCCGTGTCGATATACAGATGCTCGAAGGCGTTGATGCCGGCTGCGTGGAACAGCTCCGTGATCGCGGCGGCACAGCCGGGGACGTTCGGCGCATGCTTGATCAGGATGCCGTTGCCGGCAAACAGCGCCGGCACGGCAAAGCGAAACACCTGCCAGAAGGGAAAATTCCACGGCATGATGCCGAACAGCACGCCCAGGGGCTCAAACTGAATCCGGGCCCGGCCCGCATCCATGGGCACCGCGATTGTCGTCAGCGCCGCGGCGCCATGCCCGGCCACATGGCGGCAAAGCAGCGCGCATTTGGCGATTTCCCCCTCGGCCTGCTTCAATGGCTTGCCCATCTCGCGGCTGATGATGCGCGCCAGCCGTGCCTGCTGTTGCTGCAGCAGCCCGGCAAGCCGGATCAGGCATGCGCCACGCGCTTCAAGGCTTAGTGTTTGCCAGCTCTGTTGCTCATGAGCGATCGTGGCGATCTTCTGCTCGCGCAGCGCTGATGAATCGAGCGCGCGACGTTCGATTTCCTCGCCCGTGGCCGGATTGATGGCAATAAACATACCTTGAGTCTAGCCCGCATCGGGGCGATTCGCAGCCATTCTGCTCAAGGCATGGTCAGCACGCCGAGTCATTCAGCCTGGCCAGATCGCGTTGCAGTTGTTCATCATGCCGGGCCTGGCTTTTGACCAGCCCGGCAATGGCTGCGACAGGCTCTTCATGATTCATGCGGTAATAGACCCACTGGCCTCTGCGCTCCGATGATACGAGTCCGGCATGTTTCAGCGTGTTCAGGTGACGGGAGATCGTGCTCTGGGGCAGGGCGAGCGCATCGGTCAGATGGCACACGCACAACTCATCCCGTTGCACAAGCAGATGCACAATGCGCATGCGTACCGGGTCGGCAAGACCCTTGAACAGATGAACCAGTCGCATCCTCGCATCTTATGGGTTCATGGTTGCATGTCCAAGCGCAGAATGGCGGGGGCAACTGAACATCAGGATGTTTCGTTTGCAGCATCCCTGATAATGGAGACTCCACCCCGGATCACAATCAGCGCGATGGCAAAACCGATCAGCAGGTCCGGCAGGTGTGAATCCAGCCAATAAACCATTGCCCCGCCAAGAATGACACCGACATTGGCAATCACATCATTTTTGGAAAAAATCCAGCTGGCCCGCATATGGATTTCACCATGACGGTGCCTGGCGATAATCATCAGGCACCAGATATTTGCCAGCAGGGCTACCAGACCAAAGCTCATCATCAGCATGGATTCGGGTTCGCTGCCGAACACAAATCGCCTAACCACATCCAGCATAACACCTACAGCCAGGATGATCTGGAATACGCCGCTGGCATGGGCAGCCCGAATCTTAATGTGTGGAGATTTTCCGACCGCATACAGGCCTACACCATAGACCAGCGCATCGGCCAGCATATCGATGGCATCGGAGATCAGGCCTGCGGACTGGCCGAGAATGCCGACAACCAGTTCAATGCAAAACATGGTTGCATTGATACTGAGCAACAGCACCAGCGTGCGCCATTGCTGCTGATGCTCGATGTCAATGTGACAATCACATTTGCTCACTGGCTGTTCCGGTAGCCCTCACCGGAGGGCCGAAAAGACTGTATACGATGATTTCCCCAGTCGGCAATGTAGACGTTGCCATGCCGACCGGTTGCCACGCCGGTTGGTCCGGAGAATTGCCCGGGATGGCTTCCCCCGCCGGTACCCCAGGCATTCAGAAAATCCCCGTTTGCATCAAAATGCTGGATGCGATTATTATAGAAATCCGCCACAAACAGACTGCCGTCAGCTGCTACAGCAATGCCGGATGCGATGCGAAAACGCCCATTCCATATTCCCATGCCACCGAAGCTAAACAGGAAACGGCCATTTGCAGTAAAAACCTGCACGCGATTGTTGTAGGCATCAGAAACATAAACGCGATGATCCTGACCAATCGCAATGCGGGACGGATAATAAAATTCACCGGCATGACCATCGGAAACCAGAAAGTTCAGCGCCGAGCGCACTACATTAACCTTGCCTTGCTTGCCCCATGTGCGAATCAACTGCCCGTCCGGCGTAAATTGCTGAATGCGGTGGTGATACTGATCGACCACATAAACCTGACCCACCGCATTCACCGCCACATCCACCGGCGACGCAAATTCACCCGGCTGATCGCCTGCCGCTCCCCACGACGCGATCAATTTTCCGTTCGGATCAAAATGAAAAATACGATCCAGATCGTAATCGGTAACCCATACCGTGTCGTCCGGGCCGATGCCAATACCGCCGGGCTTTTCGAACTGTTGCTGACCGAAGGCCAGCACAAAATCGCCATCTGCCGTCAATTTCTGCACCCGCCGATTGCGCACATCGGTGACATAGACAAAGCCTCTCGCATCCACGGCCACATCAAATGGCTCATTGAACTGCCCCGGCTTATCACCCAAACCACCCCAGACATGCATATCGGCAGGGCTGCTCGTGCAACCTGCCAGCAAGCCGATAACAAGTAGCCCAAACAGTGATGGTAAAAAGCGCCTCAGCACTTTCACTGGCGGGTAATGCCTCGGGCAGTAAAGCCAGCCTTCTTCACAGCCTCTGTCAGCAGCGCATCATCGACTTTCGCTCCCGATTTTAATGCCACGGTTGCCTTGCCGGCGCTCATATCAATCGTGACGCTTTCAACACCTGGCACCTGTTTCAGATTCTTTTCCAGGCCATAAGCGCAGAACGGGCAGGACAAGCCATCCACACGGATGATAGCTGTTTGGTTTATCGCTTCCGCAGAAAAAGCAATCGCCGGCGATAACAGCAGCGGCAACAGAACTATAGAATAATGAAGGTATTTTCGCATGTGATATCCTTAAAAGTTCCAGCGGAATCCCGCTGTCCAGCGCCAGTCCGTTTTGAGTGCTGTGCCATTAAGGTGTTGGATGACCGGTATTTGAACGGCGGTTTCCAAAACATAACGACGGGTTACATATTGCAGCCCAGGCGTTAGTTGCCATGTAATGCCGCCGCTGTTGGCGTCCTTTGCGCCGGCGCGACTGTTACGGCCATTCCAGCTCAGATTTGATTCGACGACAGTATAGATAAATGCCGGGACGCCGATATTTGCCAGTGAACGCGGCAGCACCCGATATTGAAAAGAAGCATCCAGTCGGGCTTCATCGCCGAATTCAAAACCGGATGCCTTTGTGTTCATCTGATAACTGGCTGCTGTATCAAATTCCCAATCCAGCGTCTGGCGCGTGATCGCAAGGCCGGCAAATGGATCCCATGATCCTGATCCGGGTTGCAGCGGGCGTGGCAACAGGCCAAAGGCATCGGATTTATCATGTGTGCCTGTGGGTATTTTCAGGCCCAAAAATGGCGCAATACGCAGCGTATCGCCGCGCAGGTCCCGTTGATAAACCGTATAGCGGGCAAAAAATCTGCCATCGCCTAGGCCCTGTGTACTACGCTGAATCCGCTTCGCACCCATGGTGATATCCATACGTTTATTCACATAGGGCAACACGCCAAACAATGCCAGCCTGGGGCTGATGCCATAAGCCAGCACCAGCGGCACAGCTATGACCGTTATATCCCGGTTTAGCGCCGAAGTATCCCCTGATTGATGTATCACCTTAATTTGGTAACGTAGAATACCCACACCTTCCGATAATGGCAGGGCACTGTTGAATGTGATGGGGCCGGCTATCGCCATTCCTGCAAATGAACACAGGAAAGAAGCCCATACTGCCGACCATGACGATAATTTCAGTCGCAGCATGTTTTTCCTGTCTGCATCGGCGGGCAGGGGGCATCGCCATAGGAACAGAATACACAGCAGTCGCCGGCTTTGGGTCTGAGCAGGGCATGACACTGCTCGCATTCGTAGAACCATTGGCAGGCATCGGTGGGCATCGTCTCGCGTTTGCAATGGCCGCAGACCGGGCAGGTGATCGTCGATTCAGTGATCATGCGCATGCTCGATCGAGCGAAAATCAGCCAGACAGCAGCGCCCGGACGGATGGCGGATGGTGCAGGCGCACAGGCCCTGCTTCGTTTGTTCCATGACGAATGCCTTGATCTTTTCTGCCGTTCCGTCACTGAGCGCGCGGCGATAGCTGGCGCGGGAAATATCGAAGCAGTAGCAGAGCATGGGCTGCCGGGCGGGCTGGAATGCCCGTAGTTGTGCCTTACTGATTGTGGCGGATGGCGAAAAATAGCCGATGTCGCAATCGGCATTGGCGCAGAACGCATAATGATCCGTCGCAAGCTGCTGATTATGGGGATAGCGAACCTGGTGCAGGACGGTTTGCATGGTGACGGGCCGCCCTTGCCGATGGCAGCCGGGGCATGGCACACGTCCTGGTTTCGTGGTGTTGCAGGAACAGGACATCAGGATTCGCGCCCTTGTTTGATTATGGCGTAGATCGTGAGGGCAAGGAAAAAGATCAGCGCCGGCATCAGCACGACATCAAGATGGTCTGTCCAGGCCGACAGGCCGACAAGGCCAAGCAGGATGACCAGCACAGGCGTGAAACAACACAGGGCCGCAATGGCTGTGCCGATGATGCCGGTGGTCAGCAGTGTGGATGTTTTCATGCTTACTCCTAATGGCAGCTCGGGCAATGCGTCAGCAGCCAGATGATGACGGATGCAGCGACGATGCCGATCATCATCGGCAATGCCCTGTTCTTCTTTTTTGCGTTGCTCATGGTTCGGTGCCTGTGATGACCAGATGGGGCATCAGCGAGGGGGAAATCAACAGCAACAGCGCAATCCCGCCCAGCATCCAGAGCAATACGGGTGTTCGGGGCGGACAACCATTGGCGATACAACGCTGTCTTTCCTGCCAGTGCCGCCAGCCGGCCCAGCCAATCAGGCCGAGTGTGATAACGGCGAAAATGGGACGGTAGGGTTCCATGGCGATAAAGGCTGAAGCTGAACCCAATCCCAGCATCACCACAAGCACTGGCCCGAGACAGCAGGCGGAGGCCAGTCCGCCGGCGAGGATGGCCGCGATTAATGGCGAATGTTCACGATGAATGATGCGGTGTTTCTGCATCGGTCTCCTCCATGGCTTTCAGAATGGGGCAGGGGTCGCTGGCGGATGATTGCTCGCATTGCTCGGCCAGTCCGAGCAGGATCCGGCGCATGCGTGTCAGTTGCTGAATGCGCTGTTCAATTTCGCCGGCCTTGGCTTTGGCGACGGCCCGCACCTCGGCGCAGTGTTGCCCGCCGGCCCGCAATGCCAGTAACTGGGAAATTTCATCAAGGGTAAATCCCAGTTCCTTGGCCTGGACGATGAATCTGAGACGCGCGGCATCATGGTCGAAATACTGACGGTAGCCGGCCGCTGTGCGTGCCGCCGGGGGCATCAGGCCGCGCTGCTCATAATAGCGGATCGTATCGATGGATACGCCGGTTCGTCGGGATAATTCACCAATCTTCATGAGCGAAGTGTAAACCATGGAGTATACTCAAGAGTCAAGCGAAGGATGAAGGCTGCTATTCTGTCCTGCCGCAGATCGTCGCGAAGCGTCCGTCTATATATTATTACATGAAGGCGGCGGATTGCCCGGAGATTTGTCATGGCGAGCCACCTGTTTGCGCCGTGGCGGCGCCAATGAAAACATGCGCCCGGCGGCCGGCAAACATGCCATTCCGGCGCGTGATATTTTTGTCCGTGGAAGCTGTTGACAGCCCATGTTTGCATCACTAAGGTTCGCGACCCTTCGACTTGGGCTGTGCCTGGAGACGGAGTGAAAGTTTTAGATGAGGTGAACATGCCAACCATCAATCAGTTGATACGCAAGCCGCGCAAAGACAAGCGCAAGATCAACAAGGTACCAGCCCTGCAGGCATGCCCGCAGCGTCGTGGTGTCTGCACTCGTGTGTATACGACCACGCCGAAGAAGCCGAACTCGGCTCTGCGTAAAGTGGCGCGTGTGCGTCTGACCAACGGTCAGGAAGTCACGGCCTATATTCCGGGTGAAGGCCATAAGCTGCAGGAGCACTCGGTAGTGCTGATTCGCGGCGGTCGTGTGAAGGATTTGCCGGGTGTTCGCTATCATATTCTGCGTGGTGTTCTGGATACCACCGGAGTTGAAGGTCGTAAGCAGGCGCGTTCGAAGTATGGCGCCAAGCGTCCGAAGTAAGAGGAGTCGTTAGAGATGCCCCGTAAAGGTCCAGCCCCCCGACGTAAGCTTGTTCGTGATGCCAAGTATGGCGACGTCAAGGTATCGACTGTTGTAAACAAGATTATGCTTGATGGCAAAAAGACCATCGCCGAAGCGATTGTCTATGAAGCTATGGAGATTGCTGCCCGCAAGAGTGGCGGCGAACCACTGGCAACATTGCATCAGGCCTTGGAAGCCGTGAAGCCGCAGGTGGAAGTTAAATCCCGCCGTGTCGGTGGTGCGACCTATCAGGTGCCGATGGAAGTATCCGAGCGTCGTCAGCAGTCGCTGGCCGTGCGCTGGCTGGTGGAATATGCCCGCAAGCGTTCCGAGCATACGATGGCTGAGCGCCTGGGTAATGAAATTGCGGATGCGATTGCCGAACGTGGCGGCGCATTCAAGAAACGCGATGAAACGCATCGCATGGCGGAGGCCAATAAGGCATTTTCGCATTTCAGCTGGTAATTATTACCTGCTGAGTAGTTAGTTTGTTCTTTGAATTTGATGGATTGTAAGGAGTAGCGTCGTGGCTCGTAAGACCCCACTGGAACGTGTGCGTAACATCGGCATTATGGCTCATATTGATGCCGGTAAAACCACCACCACCGAACGTATTCTGTATTATACAGGCGTTAGTCATAAGATTGGCGAAGTGCATGACGGCGCGGCCACCATGGACTGGATGGCGCAGGAGCAGGAGCGTGGTATTACGATCACCTCGGCTGCGACGACCTGCTCCTGGAACGATCATCAGATCAATATCATCGATACCCCGGGTCACGTGGATTTCACCATTGAGGTAGAGCGCAGTCTGCGTGTGCTCGATGGCGCTGTCGGCGTGTTCTGTGCGGTGGGTGGCGTTGAGCCGCAGTCTGAAACCGTGTGGCGTCAGGCCGATCGTTACAGCGTTCCCCGTATTGCCTTTGTGAACAAGATGGATCGTACCGGCGCTGAATTCTTCCGCGTCGTTGACGAGATTTCCGAGCGTCTCGGCCATAACGCCGTGCCGCTGAACCTGCCGATCGGCGCCGAGGATACGTTCCAGGGCGTGGTGGATCTGGTGCGCATGAAGGCCATTGTCTGGAAAGACGAGGCCATGGGTGCAATGTATGACATTGTCGATATCCCGACGGATATGGAAGACCAGGCCGAGGAATATCGCGAGAAATTGCTTGAAGCCATCTCGATGGTCGATGAATCGCTGATGGAGAAGTATCTCGAAGGCGAGGAGATCACGGAAGATGAGCTGAAGGCGGCCATTCGCCAGGCAGTGACGAATATCGAAATGATTCCGGTGCTGTGCGGTACGGCGTTCAAGAACAAGGGCGTGCAGACATTGCTGGATGCTGTGGTGGACTATATGCCTTCGCCGCTGGACGTACCGGCGATCAAGGGTATGAAGGTGGATTCCGATGAGGAAGATACCCGTCCGTCATCCGATGATGCGCCGTTTGCCGCGCTGGCCTTCAAGGTAATGAGTGATCCGTTTGTCGGTTCGCTGACCTATTTCCGCGTTTATTCCGGTGTAATGGAGTCGGGTTCCTATGTGTTGAACTCGGTGAAGAACAAGAAAGAGCGTATCGGCCGTATCCTGCAGATGCATGCCAACGACCGTAAGGAAATCAAGGAAGTACGTGCCGGCGATATCGCGGCGGCCGTGGGTCTGAAGGCGACGACGACCGGTGATACGCTGTGTGATGAGGCGAACCCGATCGTGCTCGAGCGCATGGAGTTCCCCGAGCCGGTGATTTCCGTGGCTATCGAGCCGAAGACCAAGGCTGATCAGGAGAAGATGGGCATTGCGTTGGGCAAACTGGCTGCCGAGGATCCTTCTTTCCGTGTACATACCGACGAGGAAACCGGTCAGACGATCATTTCCGGTATGGGCGAATTGCATCTGGAGATCATTGTCGATCGTATGCAGCGCGAGTTCAAGGTGGACGCCAGTGTGGGTAAACCGCAGGTGGCCTACCGTGAAACCATTCGCACCTCGGCCAAGGCTGAAGGTAAGTTTGTACGTCAGTCCGGTGGTCGCGGTCAGTACGGTCATGTCTGGATCGAGATCGAGCCGCTGGAGCCGGGTTCCGGTTACGAGTTCGTGGACAAGATTGTCGGTGGTGTCGTGCCGCGTGAATACATTCCGGCTGTGGACAAGGGTATTCAGGAAGCGCTGAACAACGGTGTGATGGCCGGTTATCCGATGGTCGATATTCGTGCGACGCTGTATGACGGCTCCTACCATGATGTGGACTCCAACGAAATGGCGTTCAAGATCGCCGGTTCCATGGGCTTCCGTAATGCGGCCGAGCAGGCCAAGCCGGTACTGCTGGAGCCGATGATGAAGGTGGAAGTGGTAACGCCGGAAGATTACATGGGTGACATCGTGGGCGACCTGAACCGTCGTCGTGGCAAGGTCATGGGCATGAACGATCGTGGTAATGCCAAGGTCATTGATGCCGAGGTTCCGTTGTCCGAGATGTTCGGCTATGCCACGAACCTGCGTTCGATGTCGCAGGGTCGTGCCAACTACACGATGCAGTTTGATCATTATGAAGAAGTTCCCAACAACATTGCCCAGGAAATTGTGGCAAGCGTGAAGGGCTGAGGTTAGGAGAGAGTCATGTCGAAGGAAAAATTTGAGCGCACAAAGCCGCATGTCAACATTGGTACGATTGGTCACGTTGACCATGGCAAGACGACGTTGACGGCGGCGATCACGAAGGTTCTGTCGGAGAAGGGCGGGGCGGAGTTCAAGGACTACGGTGATATTGACGGAGCTCCTGAAGAACGCGAACGTGGTATTACGATTGCAACGGCTCACGTGGAATATGAGACGGAGAACCGTCACTATGCGCACGTGGACTGCCCGGGCCATGCGGACTATGTGAAGAACATGATTACCGGTGCGGCGCAGATGGACGGCGCGATTCTGGTGGTTTCGGCGGCTGACGGCCCGATGCCGCAGACGCGTGAGCACGTTCTGCTGGCCAAGCAGGTGAACGTACCGCATATCGTGGTATTCCTGAACAAGGCCGACATGGTTGACGATGAAGAGCTGCTGGAACTGGTAGACATGGAAGTCCGCGAACTGCTGGATTCCTATGACTTCCCGGGCGACGACACGCCGATCATCAAGGGTTCTGCGCTGAAGGCACTGGAAGGCGATACGTCTCCGATTGGTGCACCGGCGATTCTGGAGCTGATGAAGGCCGTGGACGAATA
>WFNX01000022.1 GCA_015488375.1 Mariprofundaceae bacterium
GATTACGTGTTACTGACAGGCATCACGGCTGGCACTTGGTCTGGAGCCGGCGCTTGATTAGTCTGTCGTCAATGAAATCCTATTTACTGAAAAGAATGCTCGGCATGGTGCCGCTGCTGCTTGGCATTACGATTATTTCGTTTGGCATGATGCATCTGGCACCGGGCGAACCCAGCGTTGTCGGTCAGCAGTTTAACCCCAAGGTATCAGCAGAAGATATCGAGCGTTTGCGCAGTTATTACGGTCTGGACAAGCCATTATACGAGCAATACTGGAACTGGCTGAAACGCCTTGCGGTATTCGATTTCGGTCAGTCATTTTCGGCTGACGGTCGCGATGTACTGGATAAAATCAGCGAACGCATTCCGGTGACGCTATGGATCAATGTGCTGGCGATGCTGCTCATTCTGGTGATCGCCATCCCTATCGGCGTGGCCAGTGCCGTGCATCGGGATTCATGGTTTGATCGTATGACCACGGTATTGGTATTCATTGGCTTTGCCATCCCCTCCTTTTGGCTGGGCCTGTTGCTGATGATCAGCCTGGGCGTTGAGCATAGCTGGCTGCCTGTTTCCGGTCTGCACGATTATAACTGGCAGCATATGAGCTGGTTCGAGCAACAGATTGATTTACTCAGGCATCTGCTGATGCCGGTGTTTGTTTCCGCCATCGGCGGCCTGGCCGGCATGAGCCGCTTCATGCGCAGCGGTATGCTCGATGTAATCCGTGCCGATTATATTACCACGGCGCGTGCCATGGGGGTTCCTGAAACAACCATCCGCTATCGCCTGGCATTGAAAAACGCATTGCTGCCGATTATCACCTTGCTCGGCCTGTCCGTACCAGGGCTTATCGGAGGGTCGGTCATTATTGAGCAGTTGTTTTCCCTGCCCGGTATGGGCCTGTTGTTTTATGAGGCGGTGCTCTCACGTGATTATCCGCTGGTCATGGGGATTACCGTTATCGGTGCCATCCTCACGCTGCTGGGCAATCTGATTGCCGATCTGGCCTATGCCTGGGCCGATCCGCGCATTCGTCATGGAGGAAAATCGTGATTCGTCGTTATCCGCTGATTGCGGCCGGTGGCCTGATTGTCGCCGGTGTGGCCCTGCTGGCCGTACTGGCCCCATTGATCGCACCTTATGACCCGCAACAGATTGATGTGCACGCCATTCTTCTGGACCCTTCCTGGCAGCACTGGTGCGGCACCGATACGCTGGGGCGCGATGTGTTTTCGCGCATGCTCTACGGCGCACGGGTATCGCTTGCCGTGGGCTTCGTGGCCGTCGGCATCTCCATTGCCATGGGGATTCTGCTCGGTGCCATTGCCGGTTTTTACGGAGGTCGTATCGACAGCATCCTGATGCGCTTTACTGATATGGTGCTTTGTTTTCCCACGTTTTTCCTCATTCTGGCCGTCATCGCCTTTCTTGAGCCCTCGATCTGGAATATTATGATTGTAATCGGCCTGACATCCTGGATGGGTGTTGCCCGGCTGGTACGTGCTGAATTTCTGAGTCTGCGTGAACGGGAGTTCATGCTTGCCGCCGAAAGCCTTGGCGTTGGCGCCTGGCGACTGATCACCCGCTATCTCCTGCCGAATGCGATGGGACCGATACTGGTAACAGCCGTGCTTGGTGTAGCCGGGGCAGTACTGATTGAATCCGGCCTCTCGTTTCTCGGACTGGGCGTACAGCCACCGGATGCTTCCTGGGGCAATATCCTGACGGAGGGCAAGGACAATATTCAGCTGGCCTGGTGGCTGTCGCTGTATCCGGGCATGGCCATTCTGATCACCGTGCTTGGCTATAATTTACTGGGGGAAGGCTTGCGCGATATGCTCGATCCGAAACATCAGTAATGCATACCCATTACATGAGAAAAGCCATTGAACAGGCTGAAATTGCAGCAGAAAATGGAGAAGTTCCTGTCGGGGCCATCCTGCTTGTCGATGGCCGGGAATTTGCCGCCCATAACGCACCCATCCGGACCAGTGATGCATCGGCGCATGCCGAAATGCAGGTGATTCGTATGGCATGCTCGGCGCTTGGCAATTACCGCCTGAATGGTGCGATCCTGTATGTCACGCTGGAGCCCTGCTGCATGTGTGCCGGAGCGATCGTGCATGCACGCATTGCTCAGGTTGTTTACGGCGCCAGTGATCCCAAGGCAGGGGCCGTTGAATCATTGTATCATATCCTGTCCGATCCCCGCCTGAACCATCAGCCCATGGTCAGCGGCGGTATTCTGGCCGAACCCTGCGGCAATTTACTCAGAAACTTCTTCCGCCAACGCAGAAAAGGTAAATAAACGACCTATCTCGCATTGCCGCGGAATTCCAGTCCCAGCAGGAAAAATTCCGCCGAGGTTTTACGGCTGGCAGCAGGCTTGATATTTTTTATGCGGCTGAAACTTTTGCCCAGTTCACGACGAAATGCATCATAGCCTTCACCCATGAAGGTTTTCATCAGCAGCGCACCACCGGGCCGCAAATAATGCCTGGCGAAATGCAGCGTCATTTCATTGAGGCCGATCATGCGCATCTGATCGACCAGCTTGTTGCCGCTCATCTCCGGAGCCATATCCGAAACCACAAAATCCACGTCCCTCCCCTGCAACGCCGTGGCCAGTGCCTGTTGACCTTCCGGTGAATCAAAGTCCGCCCGAATTAATGTCACGCCGGGAATCGGTTGCACTTCCAGCAAGTCAATACCGATAACCAAACCCTCCGGGCCAACGCGTCTGGCCAGCTCTACACTCCATGAGCCCGGCGCACATCCCAGATCCACGACAACGCTGCCGGGCGATATATTCAGGCCATGTTCGTCCAGAATTTCCGTCAGCTTGAATGCCGCGCGCGAACGCTTTCCCTCCCGCTGCGCACGTTTGACATGCGGATCATTGGCATGGCGCTGAAACCATGCCGAGGTCTTGCGCTTCGCCCTGCTTTTCGAAATTTTGGCCATGCCCTGCTATTCCTTCACTTTCCAGCCGATATGCCATAAATACCAGCAAACCAGCATACATATCAAGGTGCTGCCGCCGACGACCCATAAAGCCATATAGGGGTCGGTATCACCGACACCGATAAAACCGTAGCGAAAACCATCAATCAGATAAAAAAACGGATTGAAATGATTCACGGTCTGCCACAGTGGCGGCAACTGCGTCACGGAATAAAACACGCCGGAAAGAAATGTCAGCGGCATGATAATAAAGTTGTTCACCAGCGCCATATCATCAAATTTCTTTGCCCACATGCCGCCGATCAGGCCCAGCCCTCCCATCAGAATGCTGCCGCAAACGCCATAAAACATAATCAGCTCCCAGTGCGCGAAGCCGAGGTCGCTAAACGGCGCAAGCACCAGCAGCAATACGCCGGCCACGACAAGCGCCCGCATCATGGCCGCAGCCAGAAATGCCGCGACCGTTTCTATGGCCGACAATGGCGCCATCAGCAGATAGATATGCACGTTCATAACCTTGCCGACGATGATGGAACTGGAGGTATTGGCAAACGCATTTTGCAGCATGGCCATCATGATCAGGCCGGGGATCAGAAATGAGAAATAGTCCACATCCAGCCCGGGCACCGAACGCGCGCCCATGGCGTAGCGGAAAATCAGCAGATAAAGTACGGCCGTCAGCGCCGGCGCAACAATGGTCTGCATTTTGACTTTCATGAAACGGTGGGTTTCGCGCACAAACAGGGTCCATGCGCCACGCGGATTGACCGGCCTCATGAAAGATTGTCCTTGCGTGTCAGGCGAATAAACACGTCTTCCAGATCTTCCTGGCGCACTCCGGCATCCTGTGGCGGCCCGAAGCGGGCCACGGCCGCCTCATAGGCTTCATGGAAGCCACCTTGCGCATGACGCAGTGTCAGGCAAACGCCCCGACCATTGCTGCGCGGCTGGAATGCAGCCAGCGCCTCCTTGTCTGCATCCGTCAACACAAAGCCTTCGCCATAACTGAGCCAGAGATAGCGCCCGGCCACTTCACGCATCAGTTCACGCATGGGACGATCGGTTCCCACCCTCCCGCGGTCGATAATCGTGACATGCTCGCAAAGCTCTTCGGCCTCCTCGAGATAATGCGTTGTGAGCAGAATCGTTGTGCCGGCTGCATTCAGTTCGCGCATGAAATCCCACAGGCGTCGGCGCAGTTCAACATCCACACCGGCTGTCGGCTCATCGAGAATGACCAGGGGCGGTTTATGAACCAGCGCCTGTGCAACCAGCAAGCGCCGACGCATGCCGCCGGAGAGCTGACGTGTGGTCTTGCGTTCCTGCTCACGCAACTCCAGCCTGTCCAGCAATTCATCGATCCAGGCCATGTCCGGCTTGCAACCGAACATCCCGCTGGTGATTTTCAGCACCTCGCGGGGATTGAAAAAAGGATCGAAGGCAACTTCCTGCGGCACGACGCCCATATGACGTTTGCACCAGGCACGTTCACGAAACATATCATGCCCGAACAGTCTGGCTGTTCCACCGCCCGGACGCACAATATCCGCCAGCATATTTATCAGCGTGCTCTTGCCTGCACCATTCGGGCCGAGCAGCGCATAAAAAGTGCCGGCAGGAACTTGCAGACTGACATCTTCCAGCGCCACCTTGCCATTCGCATAAACCTTGCTCAGATGGCGTAAATCAAGTGCAATCTCCGACATCGGCCCAGTCTATGCCATCCGGTGATATAAAAAAACGGAGCCCGCAATGGACTCCGCCGTTAACGGGAAGACGGGCATCAGTAGCCGGCGTTGGCGCAGCCGCTGCCGTTTTCCGAGGGTGTGAAAGATTTGCCGCAACCACAGGTGGATGCTGCATTCGGATTACGAATGACAAAGGACTCGCCCTGTACAGACGTTTCATAATCAATTTCAGCGCCTTCAAGCAATTCCAGACTCATCGGATCCACCAGTAGTTTGACGCCATGATTCTCCACCACGGCATCGTTTTCCTTGATCTGTTCATCAAAAGTAAAGCCGTACTGAAAGCCGGAACAGCCGCCACCGGAAACAAAAATGCGCAAATGCAAATCGGCGTTTTGCTCCCGCTCCAGCAAGCCCTGAACTTTTCTGGCCGCATTTTCTGTCAGTGTTACGCTCATAATCACCTCGCTAATACCTGAGCGGAATTATCGGGTATTTGAACGCATAGCGCAAGTCGCTTGCCAAAGTGATGTTGATGGCAACAATCCTCACATGCGCCTGCTTCGACTCATATTGCCGGCTTTATTACTGCTCAACAGCTGCACGTCGGAAGATGTTCATGAAACCCGTTTCATGATGGGCACGCTCGTGGAATTTACGCTCAGCGACAGCGATACCGATCAGGCCAGGGCGGCCATTGCCGCAGCAGCGGCGGAAATGGTTCGCGTCGAACAGCAATTCACCATTTACGGTCTGCATGATAATGCGGTCAAACGATTCAATCACAGCGCCGTGGATAGCCCGGTCAGATTGCCGGCAGAGGTATCGACTCTGCTGCAGATTGCAACAGAAGTGCAGCAACAAAGTCACCATGCCTTTCATCCGGCGCTGGCCACATGGAACCGCCTGTGGGGTTTTTCGCAGGATCCCCCACCTGCCGCCCCGCCCGAGGCGCGACACATCGCGGTCGCCCGCCCCGGTCTGTCCTGCCTGCAATATCTGGGCGAGCGCCGCTGGTTGCGCCATACGCAAAATTGCCAGCTCGATTTCGGCGCCATTGCCAAGGGATATGCCATTGATCGCGGCATGGCCGTGTTACAACAGCATGGTATCCGGCATGCCATTATCAATGCCGGGGGCGATATGCGTATTATTGGCAATCACCATGGCAAACCGTGGCAAATCGGCATTCGCCACCCGCGACACAAGGGCGGAATTATTGGTTATGTCCGCCTGCAAGGTGATGCCAGCATTGTTACTTCCGGTGACTATGAGCGATTCTATATCTATCGCGGCAAGCGCTATCATCATATTCTCGATCCGCATACCGGTTATCCGGCCCGACGCGTGCAGAGCGCAACGGTTATTGCAACCAATGCGACCCGGGCCGATGCATGGAGTACGGCTCTGTTTGTCATGGGCAAACAGGGACTGCCATTATTGCAGCAGCAACATATGCCGGCCCTGATCACAGATCAGCAAGGGGAGCTGCACCTGAATCATGCAATGAACGCGTTATTCCATGCAGCCGATGATCAGCATTGAGTCGATACTTGCGGTAGCTTTCCCGGCCGCCTATGCTCACTGACCAGTCATACTGATATGGGAGTGCGGGATGGATATTTCGGAATTATTGGCGTTTACTGTCAAAAACAACGGTTCGGACCTGCATATATCGGCCGGTGAACCGCCGCTGATCCGCATTCACGGCGATATGACGCCGGTTAAACTGCCGCCGCTGGAAGAGCAGCAGGTGCAGGAAATGATTTATGACATCATGAGCGATCACCAGCGCAAGATGTTCGAAGAACATATGGAACTGGATTTCTCTTTTGAGCTTGGTGATATCGCCCGTTTTCGTGTCAACTGCTTCAGGCAACAGCGCGGCATGAGCGGTGTTTTTCGCCAGATCCCCAGCGAAGTCCTGACCCTCGAACAACTGAAATGCCCGGAAATTTTCAAAGAAATTGCGATGTGTCCGCGCGGCATCTGCCTGGTGACCGGCCCTACCGGCTCAGGCAAATCGACAACCCTGGCGGCCATGATCGATCATCGGAATAATATGGAAAAAGGCCATATCCTGACCATTGAGGACCCGATTGAATTCGTACACAAGTCCAAGAAAAGTCTGATCTCCCAGCGTGAGCTGGGGGCGCATACGCATTCCTTTGCCAATGCCCTGAAAAGCGCATTACGTGAGGACCCGGATGTAATCCTCGTCGGTGAAATGCGTGATCTGGAAACCATCAGCCTGGCTCTGACGGCGGCAGAAACCGGCCATATGGTGTTCGGTACCCTGCACACCTCTTCCGCACCCAAAACCATTGATCGCATTATTGATGTGTTTCCGGCAGCCGAGAAAGACATGGTGCGTGCCATGCTTTCCGAATCACTGAAAGCCGTTATTTCCCAGACACTGCTCAAACGTTCCGATGGCTCAGGACGCATCGCCGCGCATGAAATCATGCTCGGTACGCCGGCGGTACGTAACCTGATTCGCGAAAACAAGGTACCGCAACTGGTCTCTGTCATGCAAACATCCGGCCGTGAAGGCATGCAGACACTGGATATGGATCTGCAACGACTGGTGAAGGAACGCAAAATCACTATCAATGCCGCCCGTGAAAAGGCCCAGAACAAATCCCTGTTTTCAGTTGAAACACTGAGTAACTGAGTCATCTATGAGTGAAGACCGACAAGACCCCATCAAACAACTGCTGGCCATTATGGTCAAAAAGGATGCATCGGACCTTTATATTACCGCCTCCCTGCCGCCTTCAATCCGCGTGCAGGGTGATGTTGTCCCGATCAATCAGACTGCATTAACGCCGGCACAAACCGCTGCGCTGGCACATATGGTTATGAACGAACGGCAGCGTGAAGAGTTTGATCGCTGCCATGAAATGAACCTGGCACTCTCCTACGCCAAAATCGGCCGCTTCCGCGTCAATATTTTCATGCAGCGCAATTCCGTCGGTATGGTTATTCGGAAAATCGCGACCGAGATTCCGACGCTGGAACAATTGCAGTTGCCCGAGGTATTCAAGGATATCACCATGAGCAAGCGCGGCCTGGTGATTATGGTCGGGGCGACCAGCAGCGGTAAATCCACATCACTGGCAGCCATGGTGGATTATCGCAACAGCCATCAGGCCGGCCATATCATTACCATTGAAGATCCCATTGAATTCGTGCATGAACACAAAAAGTCCATTATCACCCAGCGTGAAGTTGGCACCGATACACTGGACTTCAAATATGCCCTGAAAAACACGCTGCGCCAGGCACCGGATGTAATTCTGATCGGTGAAATTCGAGATCGTGAAACCATGGAGCATGGCCTGACCTTTGCCGAAACAGGGCATTTGTGCATGGCCACCCTGCATGCCAACAATGCCAATCAGGCACTGGAGCGCATTCTTAATTTCTTCCCTGAAGAGGCCCATGCACAGGTGCGCCTGAATCTGGCGCTGAATGTCCGGGCCATCCTTTCCCAGCGCCTGGTCAAGACTGTCGATGGCAAACGGGCCGCGGCCGTGGAGATTCTGATTAATACGCCGCGCATTTCCGATCTTATTTTTAAATGGGATATCGGTGCCATCAAGGAAGCCATGGCAGACGGTGAAAATTACGGCATGCAAACCTTCGACCAGCATCTGTTTCAGCTATGGCAACAGGGACGCATCAGCGAGGAAGAAGCCTTGCGTCACGCCGATTCGATGAACGACGTGCGGCTGAAAATCAAAATGTCCCGTATCGATGGCAACCAGGATGCCGCCGATGAGGATTCCGGACTAAGACTTTAGGATCTGTTCCGCTTTCACATCTCTGGGCAGCGCACGAATCGCCCGGCCGACACGTTCGCAATCGGCACGGATTGACGCCTTGTCATCAGCACCACTGCCGTCCAGATAAAAGGGCTGTCCAAACGTGATACGGGCCCGACTGCGCCGGAAAAACGGCGTCCACAGATGGACATGATCAAACGGCCAGACGCCCGAAACACGGAACGGCACAACCGGCGCGCCGGTCTCACGCGCAATAATCACAGCGCCGGGAAGAATTCGGTGCAAGGGTATGACCGGATTGGCCTCCCCTTCCGGAAACAGGCACAGGGCATTGCCCTCCTGCACCACACGTACGGCCTCATCCAGTGCATAACGGTTTGCACCTCCCGGATTGACCGGAATCGCTCCCACGGCATCGAACAGCCAGCGGGCATACCACATGCTCTGATAATATTCCCGCGCCATCAGAAAACATAACGGACGCCTGACTGAGGCCTGCACCAGCAGAGGGTCAAGGCCACAAAGATGGTTGCCGACAAGAATGACCGGCCCCTCCGGCAAATCATGCAGGCGACGATCCAGGCGGTGCCATGTTCGGCAAAAGGCCCGGTCAATCATGCGCAAGATGGCATTAGGTCCCCGCTGTTTACTCATTCGTGCATTGCCTGTATGTGCATCAGACGATTCTAGCCCGGATTTTTCATGATGACCATGCGCCGGGACAGGGAAGATCGGGGAATGTGAAGGACCTGGACCGGCATGGATGGTTGTTTGCAGTGGCTAGCGCAATGCATTAAGCAGACCAGCCGCTTTATGAGCGGTCTCCATTAATTCATGCCGGGCATTGGAATCAGCGACAATGCCCGCACCGGCTGCCCAGTGCAGCATGCCATCGCAGTGCCAGAACGTCCGAATCAGAATATTCATGTCTGTATGACCATTCCATGCACTGTAGCCAATGCCACCGGTATACGGACCTCGCCCCTGCGGCTCCAGCTCGTGAATGATCTCCATGCAGCGGATTTTCGGACAGCCGGTGATGGTCCCGCCGGGAAACATGGCAAGGTATACATCCAGCAGTCCGCAATCATCACGCAGGCGACCGCAGACATTGGACACAATATGTTGCACGGTGGCATAGCGTTCGATACTCATGCATTCATCCACATGCACGCTGCCCGGCACGCAAACCCGCCCCAGATCATTGCGTTCAAGATCCACGAGCATGATATGTTCGGCCCGCTCCTTGTCCGACAACAGCAACTCATCGCCGAGCCGAAGATCCTGTGCCCCCTGATCGCGGCGACGTGTGCCGGCAATCGGCCGGGTATCCACGCGTCGGTCCGGATGAATACGGAACAGGCGTTCCGGCGAAGCGGAAAGAATCGTCAGTGCCTCCTTGCCGGGGATATGCAGCCATGCCGAGAATGGCGCCGGATTTACCGTGCGCAAACGCCGGTACAGTGCCGGCAGTTGCGACGGTGCACACGGCGTTTGCCAGAAACGGGCAATATTGGCCTGAAAAATATCGCCGGCGGCAATATAGTCGCGCACGCGCTCCACGGCCTGTTCATACCAGGCATCCTCTGTATCACCCGGTATATCAATCCCGCATGCCGCATCGACCGGTAATGTCAGCGCTGACATTCCGGCAAGCATGCGTTCAATATCCTGCAATCCTTCCGGCGAGACAGTGCAGGCATACAGCAACCCCGCATCATGGTCGAAACATAATGACAGGCTCGGCTGATGACGCCAGAGCAGAATATTGCCCGGCACACTTTTTGGTACAGGCAATGCCTCAATCAGCGTGGCCGCTTCATATGCGCTGTAAAAAATTTCACGAATACAGGGGCTGTCCTGCTGTGCATATTGCTGATCATGTCGCCATTGCTGCAAGAACTGCTCCGCCCCGCGTTTATCGCAGGGGTGTGTCAACAAATGGCTTGTGCCCCGGCGGGAAATGAGAAAGGCGCGCCCGTTTCCTTTAGGGTCTTCCAGCAAACCTGAAAAGAGCCCGGCATAACGCGAAAAAAAACCGTGGGCATTCAGCCCACGGTCAGCGATATCAAACGTGCGATAATGCACGAATCTGCTTAGTCGAACTTGCGTACGACGATTGATGCGTTCGTGCCACCAAAGCCGAAAGAATTGGAAACGGCAACCCTGATATTGTGTTCCCGGGCCGTATGCGGCACATAATCCAGATCACACTCCGGATCCTGATCATCCAGGTTGATCGTGGGTGGAACCACCCCATGGTACAGGGCCAATACGGAAAACGCGGCTTCAATACCACCGGCAGCGCCAAGCAAATGCCCGGTCATTGATTTCGTTGATGAAACCATCAGCCCCTTTCTGGCATGCTCGCCAAATACCGATTTAATCCCCTGGGTTTCACAGATATCGCCCTGTGGCGTCGAGGTTCCGTGTGCATTCACATAATCAACCTCATCAGGACAAATGCCTGCTGAATCCAGGGCAGCCTTCATGCACCGGGCACCACCTTCACCACCCGGCGACGGTGCCGTCATATGATAGGCATCACCGGACATGCCGTAGCCCACCACCTCTGCCAGTATCTCGGCGCCGCGCGCCCTGGCCGATTCCAGCGATTCCAGCACCAGTACACCGGCGCCCTCGCCCATCACAAAACCATCGCGGGCCACATCCCATGGGCGGGAGGCACGCTCCGGTTCATCATTGCGTGTGGACAGGGCCTTGGAGGCGCAAAAACCGCCGATACCCAGTTCACAGATACAGGATTCCGAGCCTCCGGCAATCATTGCATCGGCATCTCCCCGGGCAATAATGCTGAATGCATCACCGATAGCATGGGTACCTGTTGCGCAGGCCGTGACCGTTGCCGAATTGGGACCCTTGGCACCGGTGCGCATGGATACCCAGCCGGAGGTCATATTGATGATCGTTTGCGGAATAAAAAACGGCGAAATCTTGCGCCGTCCCCCCAACTCATAGGCGCGCATCGTTTTTTCAATCATCGTCAGCCCGCCAATGCCGGAACCGATAATAACGCCCACGCGTTCGGCATTATGTTCATCGATTGTCAGCCCGGACTGCGCCAGTGCCATATCCGCTGCTGCCACGCCATACTGGATAAACGTATCCATCTTGCGCGCATCCTTGCGATTAATGAAATCCTCGACATTGAAATCGGGGACTTCACCGGCAATCGTGCACGGCATATCCGCCGCTTCCGCATCGAAACGGGTAATGCGACGAATGCCGGATTTTCCGGCAACAATATTATTCCAGGACAAATCCGTGCCGGTACCAAGCGGTGTTACCAGCCCGATACCGGTCACGACAACGCGAACGGTCATAAATTATTCAGCTTTGGCTGCGATATAATCAATAGCGTTCTGTACACTCTGAATCTTTTCGGCATCCTCATCCGGAATTTCAATGCCAAATTCCTCTTCGAAAGCCATTACCAGCTCAACAGTATCCAGCGAATCAGCACCGAGATCATCAACAAAGGAAGAATCGGGGTTAATTTCACTCTCATCAACATTCAGCTGATCAGCAACAATCTTAATGATTTTGGCTTCAATTTCTGCAGACATCTAGTCCTCCCGTGAAAAATTATGCGGCTTCTATCATACCCTCGGACGCCACACAAGCCCGAAATCGCCGCGCATCTGTTAAACAGATGTACGGCAATAATCCCTACATATACATGCCGCCATTCACATGCAGTACCTGACCGGTAATGTAACCGGCCTGGTCACCAGCCAGAAAAACAACGGCTGCGGCCACATCCTCCGCCTGCCCCAGACGGCCCAGCGGAATTTGTTCGGCCAGCTTGCGCTGGGCCTCCTCGCCGAGTTCCGCGGTCATATCCGTCGCAATAAACCCCGGTGCCACGGCATTAACGGTAATGCCGCGGGAACCGATTTCGCGTGCCAGCGAACGTGTCAGGGCATCAATGCCCCCCTTGCTTGCACAATAATTAAGTTGTCCGGGATTACCCATGGACGCGACCACTGATGAAATATTGATAATACGTCCCTTTCTGGCACGCATCATCGGCTTCAGCGCTGCCTGCGAGGCATGGAAAACGGACGAAAGATTGGTTGCAATGACCTCATCCCAGTCACTCTCTTTCATGCGCATGGCCAGTGTATCCCGGGTAATCCCGGCATTATTCACCAGCACATCCAGCCGACCGAAATGTTTGGCGGCCTGCTGGATAAACGCCTGCACCTGTTCGCGGTCGGCTACATTGACCGCCCTGGCCAACACTTCAATGCCGAACTCATCGGCCAGGCGATTGCCTGCCTGCTCAATGGTTTCGGTGCGCGTACCGCAAATGGCGAGATCATAGCCGGCTCCGGCCAGTGCCCGCGCAATAACAAAGCCGATGCCGCGGCTGGCCCCGGTTACAATCGCAACAGAACGATCTCCCATTGATTATTCCCCTCTCACTGCGTCGATCGCAGACATGATTCCATCCGGTGATACGGTTGCATATACGGAAACCGATTTGGCAATGCGTCGAACCAGTCCGTTCAGAACCTTGCCCGGCCCCATCTCAACCAATGCAACGTCACTCCCCGATGCTAGCTTCTGAATCGATTCCGTCCAGCGTACAGGTGCAACCAGCTGGCGCACCAGCGCCGGGCGAATTTCGTCAGCACGACGATACGCACAGGCATCGGCATTACTCCAAACCGGGCATTGCGGGTCCAGCAAAGAGATTTCATCCAGCTTGCCGGCCATGGCATCTGCCGCAGGCTGCATCAGCGGCGTGTGTGATGGCGCACTGACTGCCAGCGGCAATGCGCGCCTGGCGCCGCGAGTCTTGGCGACTTCCATCAGGCGAACAACAGCCGCGGCATGACCGGCAACAACGATCTGTCCCGGACAATTGTAATTGGCCGGCCATACCCGTTCATCCTCGGTGCTGCATTCCTGACACATGCCTTCAACAATATCATCATCCAGACCAAGAATCGCAGCCATACGACCCAGACCGGGTGCAACGGCTTCGCTCATGGCCCGACCACGAAACGCCACCAGCTTCACAGCATCGGAAAAGTCGAGCGAACCTGCGGCAACCAGCGCCGAATATTCGCCCAGTGAATGCCCCAGCACCTGGGCTGCCTGTGCTCCGCCCTGCTGTTGCCACAGGCGCAACATGGCCACGGATGCCGTCAACAGAGCCGGTTGGGTATAGTGCGTCTGATCCAGTTTTTGTTCGGCATCATCGCGAATCAGCGCAGCCATATCATAGCCCAGTGCCTCCGAGGCCTCCTGCAAGGTGTGCTCAACCACCTGCTCACCGGCAAAGGCATCAAGCATGCCCTTGCTCTGGGAGCCCTGGCCCGGAAAAATAAACACCAGTTCATGTGCCATTGGAAAACCCCTGTTTTGTCCACTTGATCAGATTCGCGCCCCAGGCAAAGCCGCCTGCAAAGGCCTCCAGAAGAATCGTCTGCCCGGGCTGCAACTGACCTGAACGATAGAGTTCATTCAATGCCAGCGGGACGCTGGCCGAGGACGTATTGCCGTGATCTTTCACGGTCTGGGCCACGCGCTGCATATCCATGCCCAGCTTCCGGGCTGTGGCCTGAATGATGCGAATATTGGCCTGATGCGGAATCAACCAGTCGATATCCTTGTCTTCAAGCTCATAGCGCTGCAAAATTTCGTTAACCACTTCGCCCAGTTTGGTCACCGCCACGCGGAACACTTCGTTCCCCTTCATTTCTACAGCGGCAATACCCGCTGCATCCGTGGCAAAATCGATACCCTCTCGATGAAAGCTGTCCGGTGAAGCATGGCCGTGTGCATGCTCGGCCTTCAACAGATCACGATAGGCGCCGTCAGCATGCAACACAGAGCCGACCACCCCTCCTTCCTGCTCACGCCCTTCAAGCACAACCGCCCCCGCACCATCGCCGAACAGCACGCAGGTCGTGCGATCCGTCCAGTCAACAATGCGGCTCATGGCCTCCGAACCAATCAGCAACACACGGCGAAACATTCCTGCACGGATCATACAATCGGCATGTGCCAGGCCGTAAACAAAGCCCGAGCACACAGCCTGAATATCCCATGCCGGAAAGTCTTTACCATCCAGCTTGGATTGCACGATTGTCGCCGTGGAGGGAAAAATCATATCCGGTGTTGTTGTGGCCACAATCAACGCATCAATATCATTGATGGTAAGCCCTGCATCAGCCAGCGCCTGCCGGGCCGCTGCGGCGGCCATATCGGACGTTGCCTGCTCACGGCCGATAATATGGCGTCGGGAAATACCCGTACGCTCACGAATCCAGCTATCGCTGGTATCAACGATCTTCTCCAGATCGTGGTTGGTCATGATGCGTTCCGGCAAATAGCCGCCGATGCCGACAATATGACTATGCATCATGCCATTCGCTCATCATCTGATTGATGCGTGCCAGCAAATCTGCCTGGACTTCGCGCTGTGCGACATGAATCGCATTAACCATGCCCATCGCATCGGTGGAACCATGGCTTTTCACCACAATGCCATTCAAACCCAATAGCGGTGCGCCGTTATAACGAGCCGGATTAACCCTGTCACGGAAGGCGGTCAGGGCCGGTTTGGCCAGAAGCGCCCCAAGCTTCGCGCGCAGGCCGGACATCAGCGACTGTTTCATGCTGGTCGCCAGGAAACGGGCCGTTCCTTCCATGGTTTTCAGCGCAACATTACCGACAAAACCATCGCATACGACAACATCCACTTCGCCGGTAAAAATATCCGTGCCCTCAACATTACCGATAAATTCAATGGGCAACTCGGCCATCTCCACGGCGGCCACCTTGACCACATCCGTGCCCTTGATGTCCTCGCTGCCGATATTCAGCAGACCGACACGGGGACTGGCGATATTTTCCGCCGTTTGCATATAGGCATGCCCCATCAAGGCAAACTGCGCCAGATGATCGGAAGTGCAGTCCACATTGGCGCCGGCATCCAGAAACAGGGTGCGGGCATCATTCATGGCCGGAATCATGGAGGCAATGGCCGGCCTGTCGATTCCGTTCATGGTTTTCAGCACCAGCTTGGAAATGGCCATCAGGGCGCCGGTATTGCCTGCGCTGACCAGCGCATCCCATTCGCCGTCGCGAACCAGGCGGGCTCCGACATGAATGGAAGAGTTTCTTTTACGCCGCAAGGCAACGGCCGGCGCATCACACATATCAATGACATCCGTGGCAGGCACAAATGTTACCTTGTCCGTCAGCCCCCGGGCTTCCAGTGCGGCCCCGACCTTCTCCGCCGTACCGACAACACCCAGTTGCAATTGCTGCGCCTCATCCGAGGCCAGAATCATTTCCAGTGCATCGAACACAACCGCCGGGGCATCATCACCCCCGTGGCCATCCACCAGAATGCGCGGCCGTCCGGTGTCCCGGCTGTTGTCTGTTTGCGGTGCAGTCAAGTTATGAGATGCAATAATGCTTAGACTTCGCTGCTGGCTTTAACTTCACGGCCTTTATAAAAGCCACAATGCGGACAGGCATGATGCGGACGCATCATTTCACCACATTCCGGGCATTCACTCATGCCTGCAGGAACAATCCTGTCATGCGCACGACGCATGTTGCGCTTGGATGTACTGGTTTTTCTCTTTGGAACTGCCATGTTTTACTACTCCTTCACCAACGGTGAACATAATTCATCAATCCTTCAGTTTCAACTGACGCAATGCCGCAAAGGGATGATCATCATCCGCTTTGCAACAACGACAGGATTCATTGTTCAGGTTGCATCCGCAACCACTGCACAGGCCTGCACACTGTTCACTGCAGGCCACATCCCCTTGCCAGGTCAGCCAGATTTCCTCGCGCAGAAGATCCACGAGACTCAGCTGACCGGGAGGCATCAACACATCATCTGCAGCGCCCTCCTGCGTATCTTCCAGCTGGAAGTCCCGCCGGACATCTCCCTCGACCTTCCAGTCGAATGGCTCCAGGCACCGACAGCAGCGCCGCCTGATTCGTGCCTGCCAGTGTCCTGTCAAATGGTAACAATCTCCCCGGCGGCATACTGAACCACGCCATGGAACATCGGCGCGCAAATCATCAATGGCTTCGACATGGTCGACATGTCTGTCGCGCATAACATCGCATGGAAGGACAACATCCCAGGAACACCCCCGGTCCGGCAGATCCTGTAATGTGATATCCCATTGATGAGGCACGTAATCTCCATGCTGCAGCTAATGCAGGCGGCGCATTATGGATATTGCTGTTGGGGGGTCAAGTAAGGGTTGCATGCTCCGTCAGCGCGTGCATCAGCGCCAACACTCGGTGCGATGGATTATCGTGCCCGAGCAAGTGGCGCAACTCGGTGAAGGCCTGTCGTTGCGTGGCTGCAGCCGCTTCCTGCATCAGCAATGTTTCCAGCTCGGCGCAGATTCGCTCGCTGTTGCAATCGTGCTGCAGCAGTTCCGGCATCACAAAACGATCTCCCAGCAAGATATTAACCAGTCCGGCGCAGCGAATTCGCACCAGGCATCTGGCCAGAAACGCCATCAGCGGCGGTGCCTTGTAGACCAGCACCGTCGGCACATCCCACAGCGCCAATTCCAGCGTTGCCGTACCGGACACCGCGACTGCCGCATCCACACCGCGCAAGGAGAACCCTTCCTCATCACGCGCCACAAAATGCACATTCGGCATTTGCAATGGCGCCAGTTGCTGCAGGGATACGCTGTTGGCCTGCGGCACAATAAAGTGGATATCCGCATGTTGCCGACAAAGCTGTTGCACAGCCTCCGCCAGAATCGGCAGATGAGTACGCAATTCGCCAGCGCGGCTGCCGGGCAATATGGCAACCAGCAGCGAATGTGATGAGATGCCCAGACGATGACGCAATGTGTCTGCATCCCAGCCATGCTGACAGGCAATAACCGATGGATTCCCGACGTACCGGGCATAAACGCCATGGCCGGCAAACCATTCCACCTCAAAGGGCAGGATGGAAGCAACCGCATCCTGTGAGGCTCGCAGATGTTTGACGCGCCATTGTCCCCAGGCCCATAACTTGGGAGCAATGTACTGGATTACCGGAATACCCATGGCCCGCAACTTTTTCCCCAGGCGCATATGGAACCCCGGAAAATCTACCAGCACGGCGATATCAGGCCGTTGTTGACGACAATGCGCCAGCACCTCCTGCTCGATACGCTGAATTCGCGGCAGGGCCCTGAGCACATCGCCAATCCCCATCACATTGAGTGATTCCATGTGCTGCACGGCCTGACACCCCTGCGCACGCATTGCCGGGCCGGCAATGCCATACCAATGTATTGATTCGCCTTCATGCTGTGCCTGGCGCAGCAATGATGCGGCATGCGCATCCCCTGAAACCTCCCCGGCACTAATGAAGACTTTCATTTTTGATCAATGGCTTACAAGTTCTTTTTCATCAAGGGCATAAACAGATATCTGATGTTGCCGGGCGAGATCAAGAAACGATGCCTTTTCAATCAACAGCGTACGGCCGGCCTCGACTGCCAGCGCATGACACCCTGCCCGACACATCGTTCGCAAGGTATCCGGACCAACGGCAGGCACGTCAAAACGCAGATCCTGTTCAGGCTTGGCCACCTTGATGACAACCGCTTTATCCCGCTGAGCCAACATGCCGCCACGCAAAATGGCCTCGTCTGTTCCTTCAATGGCCTCGACGGCCATGACCGCCTGATCCCTGACCACAACAGTCTGCCCGATATCCAGTCCGGCAATGGCCCTGGCCTGCCGAAAGCCGAAACGCATGTCCTGCATGGTTGCCGCTGTCGGAGCCGGCCCGGCAATATGTCCGCCTCGCGCCAGCATATCGCCGGCATAGCGGGTTTGCGGAATCAGATGCAACCCCGCCTTTTCCAACAGCGAGGCAACAGTGAGCAGAATGGTATCGTCTTTCCTGTCTTTCATGGACAACAGGCCTTTGATGGCCGTCATATCCGGACGGAAATTACGAAAGATATTGATTTTTCGAACCTTGCCGGCCATGACAACCTCGCGGACACCCTGCCGCTTGAAGGCCTTGATCATGCCGCCGATCTGACCGACATGCAGCCACGTTGTGGTTTTGGCAACCTGTTCAATATCGGCGAAGGTTTCCTCCCTGGCGGCCACACAATGAACCTCAAAGCCATCGGCAACAAGGTTCCGCGCCAGTTCAATCGGAAAATGACCGTAGCCTGCAATCAGGCCGATTTTTTTTTCCGCCATCACAAACCAACGCTTATCTGTCGCGCCGATGCACAATCACACCACGCTCTGCCGAACGGATAAACTCAATCAGATATTGTCCGTATTCGTCGCAGGCGATCGCTTCCGCCTGCTGCAGGCGTTCGCTCATTTTACCACTGCCCTGCAGCAGTATGCGATACAATTCCTTTAAATGGCGAATCTGCTCCCTGTTCAGCCCGCGCCGCTTTAATCCGATCAGATTCAATCCGCTAAGCCCCGGCTGGTAGCCACCGGAAACCAGACAAAACGGGGGAACATCCTTGGTCGGGCCACACATACCGCCAACCATGGCATAGCGTCCAATGCGCACAAACTGATGCACGGCGGACAGCCCTCCCAGAATCGCCCCGTCCTCGACGGTGATATGCCCCGCCAGCGTTGCGCAATTGGCCATGATAACACCGTCTCCAAGGATACAATCATGCGCCACATGCGTATAAGCCATCAGCAAATTACGATTGCCCAGCCGCGTGACCATACCGCCACCCTCAGTACCCAGGTTAATGGTAACATTTTCGCGGATCGTGTTGTCATCACCAATAATGACCTTTGAAGGCTCACCATGGTATTTCAAATCCTGCGGCTCCTGTCCAATCGAGGAGAATGGAAAGAAACGGTTCCGCGCCCCAATACGCGTATGTCCCTGAATAACCACATGCGATAAAAGCTCGGTCCCCGGGCCCAGGCTGACATTGGGACCGATGATACAATAAGGCCCGACGCGGACGTCATCAGCCAGGCAGGCCTCCGCGGCTACAATGGCTGTCGGGTGGATTGTCGTCATGCCTCATCCCTGGGGAACAGGGTGGCCAGCAATGTGCCTTCACAAACAAGCGTGCCGTCCACAAACGCTTCGCCTTTCAGCCGCCACATCAGCCCCCTGTGCCGCAGCACATGCATTTCGAAAATCACCTGATCCCCGGGGCGTACGGGTTTACGGAAACGCACGCCGTCAATGCCGGTAAAATAGACCAGGTATTCCCGGTCATCCTCCACCGATTCAAAAGCCAGCACACCGCCGGCCTGGGCCATGGCCTCCACCAGCAATACGCCCGGCATTACCGGATGCATCGGGAAGTGCCCCATAAAATGCGGTTCATTCACGGTAACGTTTTTTAATGCCTTGATGTATTTCCCCTGTTCCAGCTCCAATACCCGATCAATCAGCAAGAACGGATATCTGTGGGGCAGTTTTTTCATCACAACATCGATGGACATGTGCGTCATGGGTTTCTCCCGGGACTATTTTTGTAGTTTTTTAACAAGATCCGGTAATTTCTGCATGATGGCCAACATGCGCATCCAGGCCCGGTGTGGCATGGCCGGACTCCCGCCATACACGCCTGTTTCCAGATTGTTCATCACACCACTCTGCGCCGCAATTTTACAACCCGGTGCAATTTCAATGTGCCCAGCGAATCCGACCTGGCCTCCAATCTGACAGCCGGCACCGATTGTTGTGGAGCCTGAAATACCTGTCTGGCTGGCCATAATGCTGTGCGCGCCAATATGAACATTGTGGCCTACCTGGATCAGATTATCCAGCTTGACGCCCTGTTCGATCACCGTATCTCCCAGCGCACCACGGTCGATACAGGTTTGGGCGCCGATTTCAACATCATCTGCCAGAATAACACGACCCGTCTGTGGAATTTTCAGATGCACTTTCCCGCTCCAGGCATAACCGAAACCATCCGAACCAATCACCGCGCCTGCCTGCAGGGTGACACGATCACCCAGCATGCAACCTTCAGCGACAAAGGCATGGGGATGCAGCAAACATTCTTCGCCAATGGTCACATTATCGCCTATCACACATCCCGCGCCAATAATGGTTCCACGTCCGATGCGCACGCCTGCACCGATCACGGCCTGTGCGGAAATGTCTACATCATCGGCAATCACGGCGCTGGCATCAATGGCCGCACTTTTATGGCGCCGCCCCGAGGCTGTCGGCTGCGGGTGAAACGCACGCTGCAAAACAGCGAAGCCCAGGTAGGGATCGCGGGTGCGCATCACCGGCAGGGTTTCGGGCACACGCTCGTGCTCCGCAACCAGAATGACCGCGGCGTTTGACTGCTCCAGGCGGGAACGATACTTGGCATTGGCCAGAAAGGAGGCCTCATGCGGCCCTGCTTCGGTCAGCGTGTTAATGCCAACGATGCGCTGTTCCGCGACACAGGCATCGGATAGTGAGCCTCCGACCAGCCTGGCGGCCTCGGCCAGCGTCATGCCTGACTGTTGATCCGGCACGATTTAATTCTTATCAAGCATTCTCGTGATTTCAGCCGTGATATCATGGCTGGGATCAGCATACAGCAGAATGGGTTTGCCAAAGATATAGTCATACTTCCCGTTTTTGCCATATTCCTTGATGACCCGCTGCAGTTTTGATCCCACCGACATGTCCAGACGATTTTTCTCCGCCGTCAGCTCATCCTTGGCATCCTGCATCGTACGCGAGAAATTCTTGCGCATTTCCTTGATCTCATTCTGTTTGATTTCAAGACGATCCGGAGACATGGCCATGGACTGGTTCTGCAAATCTTTTTCGGCCTGCTCGATTTTCTTGCGCAGTGCATCCAGCTGCTTCTTCTTTTTGCTCTGCAACGCTTCGAGCTTCTTGATTCCGGCCTGATAGGCTTTTGTATTTTCCACGGCACTCTTCACATCAAGATAGGCAATTTTCAGTTCGGCTGCCGACGCTGCCGAAGCCGTTCCCAGCGCAATCAACACCAGAAGCATGCGCACAAATGATCTTTCCTTTAACATTGTTTCACTCCTAAACCCTGTACTTCATCATCAGAAATTGCTACCGATGGAAAATTCAAACTGCCTTTTGATATCGCCAGGCTGTGTTTTAATCGGAAAGCCCCAGACAAAGCCCAATGGCCCCATCGGGGACATCCATTCAAAGCCCCAGCCGACAGAGGTTCGAACTTTACTCATCGAAAAGCGTTCCGTCACGTTGATTGTTTTTGCCCCTACCGTGGCCGAAACATTACCCCACACGAGACCCGCATCGGCAAAGATTACGCCCCTGAAGCCGGCCGTTTTCATGCCCGGAATGGGGAAAAACAGATTCACCGTGGCCGTAACCTGTCTGTCGCCACCCAAAGGCTCATTGGTTGCAGGATCGCGCAGGGAGATGCCATAGGAGTCAAAGCCGCGCACCGTGCCCACGCCGCCAATAGAATAGCGCCGATTCAACGGCACATCATAACCACTCTGCGCCTGAATCACCC
>WFNX01000023.1 GCA_015488375.1 Mariprofundaceae bacterium
AGGGCTATGCCCCGCTGTTCCGCAAGGCCTTTGGCAAACGTGAGATTTCCGCCTCCTCAATTGCCGCCGCGCTGGCGACATTTGTGCGCAGCATTACCGTCACGGATACCGCCTTTGATCGCTGGATACAGGGAGATGCAGACGCACTGTCCCCGGCGGCAAAGCGGGGCTTTGCACTGTTCAGCGGCAAGGCAGGCTGCATTCAGTGCCATACCGCTCCTTATTTCAGCGACTTTGCCTTTCATCCGACGGGCACCAACAGCATTGATCCGGGCCGCTTTGAAATCACAGGCCGGGAAGAAGACCGCAATGCCTTTCGCACCCCGCAGTTAAGGCAGGTAGCCGAAACGGCGCCCTATATGCACACCGGCCTGAAAAACTCACTGGCCGATGTCATTCATTTCTATCAGGCCGGCGGTGATGTGCGCTCCCAGTCACTGCAATTGCATGCCTTTGAACTGAATCAGACCGAGACCAGCGATCTGATCGCCTTTCTGCATGCGCTCAGCGGGACGCCGATACGGATTGAAATACCGATCCTGCCCAAAGCTCACGAATGAGCACGGGTAACGGCTTGCCGGACCCCGTCATGCACGATTTCCCCGTCCATCACATTGACCCCCGCGCGCAATGCGGGACATGCCTCCAGGGCCTGCGGCCAGCCGTAATCAGCCAGGATACGCACATAGGGTAGCGTTGCCGCTGTCAGCGCCTGGGTACTGCTGCGCGCCACGCAGGAGGGAAGATTGGGCAGACAGCAATGAATAATCTCCTGTTCCAGATATACCGGCTGCGCATAGCTTGTCGGGCGACTGCTTTCACACATGCCTCCCTGATCAATTGCAATGTCAACAAAGACACCGCGCCGGTTCATGCGACGCAGGTACTGCCGCTTGAGCAAACGCGGCGCATGCGCGCCCGGTACCAGTGCCGCGCCGACCAGCACATCACAGCCATCCAGCAGCGCAGGCAATGCGTGGCTGTCCAGCCGTTGGACCTGGGCGGCCATCAGGGACACATCACGTTGCAGCTGTGCAACCCTGCGGGCATTGATATCCAGCAGCGTAACCGTACAGCCCAGAGCCAGGGCGGCCCGCGCTGCCTGGCAACCGGCATTGCCCGCCCCGAGAATCAGCACGCGCGCCGGCTCAATCTCCGCCAGGCCACCGGGCAAAATACCCCGGCCGCGAATATCCGTATCGTTCTCCAGTTGCAGATAATGCGTGGCCAGTTGCATGGCCACCCGCCCGGCAATGCGACTCATCGGCGCCAGCAGCGGCAATGAACCATCGTCCGCCTGCACGGTTTCATAACCGATGGCGCATACCCCTGCCTGTTGCAGGGTTTGCGTCAGCCGTATATCCGCGGCCAGATGCAGGTAGGTAAACAGCAACTGTTGCGGGCGTAAAAAGCCATATTCTTCGGGTTGCGGTTCCTTGACCTTGACCACCAGTTCCGCCCCCCATGCCGCGGCGGCAGTCACCATCTCCGCCCCGGCCCGGCGATATTGCTCATCGGAATATCCGCTGTCGCAACCGGCCCCATGCTCAATCAGCACACGATGGCCGCCAGCGCATAATGTCGCCACGCCCTGCGGCGTCATGGCCACACGATGTTCGCGATTCTTGATTTCCCCGGGTACCCCGATTTTCATGACTTCGCCTCGCTGTCACGCCGCCAATGGCTGGCCAGTAATAATCCGCTGATATTATGCCAGATCCTGAACACTGCGCCAGGCAATGCGGCCAGCGTCACACGTGCACCGTGGTGATTTCATGCTCACAGGCTCTGCTGGCAGCCCTCCACAGATATTAACGCACAATACCAGCAGCAAGTCAGTGAGACTTCATGGTTTTCGTTTCGTTTTCTCTCGCTACCATGCCGGCATGTTATACAGAATGTTATTGCTGGCCGGATTGCTGGCCGGATTGCTGGCCGGATTTGCTGCGCCGGCGCAGGCTATCGTCAATGTCGATGAGGCGATTATCGATCCGCAGCAGGAGGGCTTTCAGCAACTGGTGCATCTGTCCATTGATGGCGCACGCGGCAATACCAACAAGAACAATATCAAGGGCGATGCACTGAGCCAGTGGCGGCATGGTCACCATACAGAGTTTCTGTTGTTGCAGTTTTCCTATGGCAAAAGCAATGGTAACATTGATACCAATCGTGTGTATGCGCATGCGCGACATCGCACGCAACTGGACCCGCGATGGGCGATTGAGGCCTTCGCGCAAATCGGTCGCGATCCGTTTTCCCGGCTCAAACGTCGCACGTTGCTGGGCGGGGGAATGCGTTTGACTGTATTGGAAGAGTCGGATGTGCGGGCGGTTTATGTTGGTCTCGGGGCTTTCCACGAATGGGAACAACTCAACCCGCTGGTTGGTGCGACAACATTGCATTCGAATCTGTGGCGGGGCAGCAGTTACTTGCTGCTCAATTACCGCATCAACGAACAGTTACGTTTTTCCAGTATTACCTACTATCAACCTGCCTTTCGTGATATGGCCGATTACCGTTTGCTGGAGCAGGCTTCGCTGAACATCCGCATGACCGAGAACCTGGATCTCAGGCTGGCACTGGATTACAGCTTCGATGCCAGACCACCTCAGGCCGTGAAGTCGGAGGATGTCAGTTACAGCACCGGCCTGGAATATCGCTTCTGATTGTGTCTTGAGCAGGGCTGCAGGCTTTCACCCTGCCGCGGCGGCCAGCGACACCCGGACAACAAAACCGTCCTGCAATAAGTGCCGGCAACGGGAAAGCGGAAACTCGCACATCGGCACAGAATACTCCGAATGATCCGTGAAAACAGCGGTGCCGGACGCCCTGTAGTTAAATGATGCAGGCCTTGGCGCATTCGTTGTAAACTTGCGCGATGTCCCGCGCCATTGACACCCTTTTCCGCGACACGCATTTCGACACCTTTCGCTTTGATGATCAGGTCGCGGCCGTCTTCGATGATATGATTCGTCGTTCCGTGCCCGGTTATCCGCTGACGCTGACCATGCTGGATGTGCTGGCCTCAACGCATGCCCGGGAAGGTCGGCGCATCTACGATCTTGGTTGCTCACTTGGCGCCGGTATGCTGGCCATGTTGCCGGCCGCCTCGCAGCACCATGCACAACTGATCGGCATCGATAATTCCCTGCCCATGTTGCAGCGCTGCCATCGCATCCTGAACGCAGATGCCCGTGCAAGCTCGTGCAGTTCGCTGATCTGCGCCGATATCCGCGATATCCCTGTCCGCGATGCCTGCATGGTGGTCATGAACTTCACGCTTCAGTTTATTGCCCCGGCGGCGCGCCTGCCCCTGTTGCAATGTATCCGCCAGGGCCTCGATGCCGGTGGCATTCTGGTGCTGTCGGAAAAAATCGCCTTCGACGATGCCGGCGAACAGCAGTTCCAGCAGGATATGCACCATGCCTTCAAACGCCAGCAGGGCTATTCCGCGCTTGAAATCAGTCGCAAACGTACCGCGCTGGAACATGTGCTGATACCCGAAACGCTGCAAAACCATATCGAGCGCCTGCAGGCAGCCGGCTTTACACGCATCCATGTATGGTTTCAGTGCTTCAATTTTGTTTCACTGGTGGCCCATGCCGATGCATGAATTCGTCCGCCATGAATGCCGGCAACTGCAGCAGGCCTTGCACGGCCACCCCCTGCAGACATACAGCGCCCCGCTGCAGGCATGCATGCGACAGGGCTGGCAGCAGGTCTTTGCCCATGGTGACTGGCCGCGCTGGCAGGAGGCCCTGCAACATCTGCCGACGGATGCCGGCAACGATTACGATCTTGCCCGTGACTGCGTTTGCGTTGGCCCGGATCGCGATGATGCAGGGCAGCGGAAATGGCTGATGCAATTGCACCCCTGGCGCAAGGGCCCGTTCCGTTTTTTCGGCACCCTGATCGATACCGAGTGGCGCTCGGACTGGAAATGGCAGCGCCTGCAACCGTATTTACCCGATTTGTCCGGGCAATTCGTGCTCGATATCGGCTGCGGCTCCGGCTATCACCTGTGGCGTATGGCTGCTGCGGGTGCGACGGCCATCGGCATTGACCCGACCGCCCTGTTCTCCGCCCAGTTTGCGCTGTTCAAGCGCTGCCTGAGCCAGCAACCGGTATTTTATCTGCCGGTGGGCATCGAGGCCATGCCGACGGCCATGCAGGCCTTCGATACCGTTTTCTCCATGGGTATTCTCTATCATCGGCGTGCACCTATCGACCACTTGCTGCAACTGCACGAGCTGTTGCGCAAACAGGGCACGCTGGTGCTGGAAACCCTGGTCATTGAAGGCGATGCCGAACAATGTCTGATGCCCGCCGGACGCTATGCCAAAATGCGCAATGTCTGGTTCATACCCTCCGTGCCCATGCTGGCCATCTGGCTGCAGCGCGCAGGCTTCCGGGATATTCGCTGCGTCAATGTATGCAGCACCGGCACGGATGAGCAACGCCGCACCGACTGGATGACATTTGAATCACTGGCCGACTTTCTCGATGCCGGTCATCCGCAGCGCACCATTGAGGGCTACCCGGCTCCCAGGCGCGCCATTATCCTTGCCCGTCGCTGATGTGGATTAATCCCCCGATTGAACTGAAAACCCTGCCACGCGAACCGGGCGTGTATCGTATGCTCGATGCAGCGCGCAAGGTGCTCTATATCGGCAAGGCGCGCAATCTGCGCAAACGCGTATCCAGCTATTTTCATAAAATACCGGACTCCCCGCGTACCCGTGCCATGCTGCAACAGGTGCGCGATATTGAAACCACCATCACGGCCAGCGAAGCCGAGGCACTGATTGTCGAGCATAACCTGATCAAACAGCTTAAACCGCGTTACAATGTGCTGCTTAAGGATGCCAAGAGCTACCCGTACATCCTGCTGACCGACGAAGCGTATCCGCGACTGCGCATGTACCGCGGCAGGTGCGATGTTCCGGGCGAGTATTTTGGTCCGTTTCCGCATGCCGGCGCCGTACAGCAAACCCTGCAACTGATGCAGAAAGTCTTTCGCATCCGCGACTGCGAAGAGTCCACGTTTCGCAATCGCTCGCGTCCCTGCATGCAGTATCAGATCGGACGTTGTACCGCCCCCTGCTGTCAGCGCGTTGATGATGCCGCCTATCATCGCCAGGTCCGTCAGGCCAGGGCATTCCTGCAAGGTCACGATCAGGAGTACCTGCAACAATGGCAACAGGAAATGGAACAGGCCGCGGCAGCGCTGAATTTTGAACATGCTGCCCGCCTGCGTGACCGTATCCGCATGATGCGCAGCATTCTCGCCGGCCAGCAAAAAAGCGGGCTGCCTGATGATGCCGATGCCATTGTGATTCTGCAGCGCGGTGAATCAGTGCATCTGTGCATTGGCAGCCGGCGCGCCGGTCGCGACCTGGGGAGTCATTGCCTGCGCGTGGATCAGGCGGCCGATGCCAGCCATCTGGAAATTCTGCAATCGCTGTTTATGGAACGCTATCAACGCGATACGCCTCCGGCCGAGATCATGATCGAGCATAACTGTAGCGAAGAACTGAGCGGCCTGTTGCGACTGCTTTGTCCACAACAGAAAGTCAGCATACAAATGCCGCAACGCGGCAAAAAACATGAATGGCTGGCACAGGTTCGTCACAGTGGAGAACAATATCTCGCCAGTCGCAGTCAGGCACAGCAACAGCCGGCTTTTGAGGCTCTGGCCGAATTACTTGCCCTGCCGGAAGCTCCCCGGCGCATCGCCGCCGTGGACAATGCGCACCTGGGCGGTCAGCAAATGGTTTCCGCCATTGTCTTTGCCGGCTGGCAAGGCCCGGAAAAAGAATATTACCGGCGCTATAAACTCGAGGATGGCGGCGATGATTATGCCGGCATGCGCGAAGTACTGACACGTTTCTTCCGTAATATCCGCGAGGAGAAACTCCCCCTGCCGGATATCCTGTTCATCGACGGCGGCAAGGGGCAACTGGAAGTCGCCATGGCCGCTGCGGCCGAATGCGGCATGGATGCACTGAAGATGGTGGCCGTGGCCAAGGGCAGGCAGCGCAAGGTCGGCACGGAAGTGCTGTGGCCTTCCTGGCGTGAGCAAACCCTGCGTCCGGGACGCCATTCCCCGGCGCTGATGCTCATCGCCCGTGTGCGGGATGAAGCCCATCGCTTTGCCGGCGAACACATGCGCAAGCGCAAAAAGAAGCAGATGCTCAGTTCCTCACTGGAACAGATCGACGGTGTCGGACCGGCACGGCGCATGGCCCTGTTGCGTCATTTTGGTGGCATTGAAGGCGTCAGGCAAGCCAGCCGCGAACAATTGATGGAAGTTCCCGGCATCTCGGCCATATTCGCCGATCGCATTTTCACCCGTCTGCATAACCAGTGAACGCAACATTAACGTGTTCCTAAGATGCGACTCATCCTGCCGTCATCTTTGCATCCTATGATTCACCCACCTGAACAATCAGGAGGTTATGATGAATCAGCAAAGCATCCGACAGGATATCGAACGATACCAGCGTGCACTGACCAATGTTTACGGCACTGGCTACAGCAGCAAAACGCATGTCCGTCATGTGACGGGAGATACCGTATCCATCCGTTTCCCCAAAGGTGGCAAGGTACTCATTGAACGCGAGCGACTGCATATCCTGACGCAATATCTCAATGCCCGGGCTGCACTGGAAAAAACTGCCTGAACAGGTTTCCCTCCTCCAAAAAGCGAACAGGCGGCCATCAGGCCGCCTGTTCTGTTTTCAATCCTGCATGATTAATGATGCAGTTTCTTTTCCACCTTTGCCAGCAAGGTCTGTGCCTCGGCCTTGCGTCCCGCATCGGCGATTTCACGGCCTGCCCGGGCCGGAGCAGCGA
>WFNX01000024.1 GCA_015488375.1 Mariprofundaceae bacterium
GGTTGCTGCAATTCAGGCTCGCACAACTCCTCGAACAATGCCGCCAGATAATGCCCCGCCTTCCAGCTAATCAGCGGCTTGAAGTCTGGAATTTCCTGCAAGCATACGGTCGCCAGCAACGCCTTGTCCGTGGCGTGGCCGCGCAGATCAGGGCGTTTTTCAAACACGGCCTCATCCAGGCGGATGCGCCGGAACGGTTGATCCAGCCGTACCGTCACGCCATCCCAGTCAACCGTCGTGATGTCCAGACCATCGGCAATGCCGCGAATAATGGCTTCGGTCTGATCCATGGCGTCCACAACATCGGCATATGCCTGATAGAATTCGACCATGGTAAATTCCGGATTATGCGTGGCATCCAGCCCTTCATTACGGAAATTGCGATTAATCTCAAATACGCGCTCGAACCCGCCGACCAGCAGACGCTTCAGATAAAGTTCCGGGGCAATACGCAGAAACAGATCCATATCCAGCGCATTATGGTGGGTCACAAACGGCCGCGCCGCCGCGCCACCCGGCTGCGTTTGCAGCATCGGCGTTTCCACTTCAATAAAGCCGCGGGATTCCAGAGCCTGACGCAGCAGGGTGATAATGCGTGAGCGGGTGCGAAATACCTGTCGCGACTGTTCGGACACCATCAGATCGACATAGCGCTGACGATAACGGGTTTCCTTATCCGCCAGGCCATGCCATTTTTCCGGCAGCGGCCGCAGGCATTTGGTAATCATTTCAATGCGTTCAACCCGCACGGACAATTCACCGGTACGTGTACGAAACATGGTCCCTGCCGCACCCACGATATCGCCCAGATCCCATTTTTTGGTCGGGTTATAGCAATCCGCGCCCAGCACATCACGGTTGAGAAACAGCTGTAACTGACCGGATTCGTCCTGAATCTTGATAAAGCTTGATTTACCCATGACCCGATGCGCCATGATACGCCCGGCAACCGCTACCGGCAGCGGCGTCGCCTCCAGTTCCTCGGCATCCCTGCCATGGCACAGTTCATGCAAAGCCTGCAGTGCATGCGTGCTGCGCCATGTGTTGGGATAGGCGTACCCGCCTTCCCGCAAACGGGCAAGCTTTTCGCGGCGAACTGCAATCTGTTCGGAAACAGGCCGGGCCTGTTTCTCCTGGCGATGCTCGGTCATGGATGAATCAGCAATCAGCGACGGCTATGCAGTTCGATATCGCCAAAGAAAAAGGCAACTTCGGTCGCTGCATTTTCAACGGAATCCGAACCATGTACGGAATTGGCCTCAATGGATTCGGCATGATCGGCACGAATCGTACCGGCTTCCGCTTCCTTCGGATTGGTCGCCCCCATCAGCTGACGGTTCAGGGCCACGGCATTCTGCCCTTCCAGCACCATGGCCAGAATCGGGCCCGAACTCATATAGGCGCAGAGATCCTTATAAAAAGGACGTTCCTTGTGAACGGCATAAAAACGGCCTGCTTCTTCGGCGCTGAGGTGCAGCATGCGTGCCGCAATGACAGACAAACCGTTCTCCTCGAATCGACGAATGATGTCGCCAATCACATTTTTGGCTACAGCATCAGGCTTAATAATGGAAAGTGTGCGTTGAATCGCCATGAATCAGTCTCCCTGATATTTAGATACGGAACAAATAACACCCCCGTGCGCGGGGGTGTCGCACTCTAGGGCCTGACAAGGCAAAATCCAAGTGCGGCACAGCCCCTAGCAAACGGCACTGACAATCCCCCCGCCAATCAGTTCATCACCGATATAGAATGCCGCCACCTGACCCGGTGCAATCGGCTTTTGCGGCACATCAAAACGCAACTCGAAACGGTCTTCGCAGACATGGACACGGCAACGTGCCGGCTGCATCTGATAGCGCACCTTGGCCTCCAGTGGCGCATCAGCGCACGGGGCATGAATCCAGCTGACATCCTGCAGGGTACAACCCTGCACCAGCGCCATTTCCGGGCGGGCCACGGTCACCTGCGCGGTTTCCCCGTTCAGCGCCACAACAAACCACGGGCCATTGGCCAGCCCCAACCCCTTGCGCTGGCCGAGTGTGAAATGGGCGATGCCTTCATGCTGCCCCAGCACCCGACCCTCCGTATCCACAATATCCCCGGGCACAAAACCGGCTGTGGCGCCTTCACGCTGCAGAAAACGAATGCGATCTCCGGCCGGAATAAAACAGATATCCTGGCTTTCCTGCTTGGCCGCCGTCGGCAGACCATAATATTCCGCCAGCTTCCGGGTATCCGGTTTTTCCAGATGACCAACCGGGAACAGGATACGCTCAATCTGCCGGCGTCGTGTTGTGGCCAGAAAATAACTCTGATCCTTGCGAGGATCGCTTCCCTTGAGAATATGCACGCCTGTCGCATCATCCCGGCGGCGCACATAATGACCGGTCGCCACAAAGGCCGCATCGAGCTGGTCAGCCACCTGCAGCAAGGCACCGAACTTCACAAACCGATTACAGCGCTCGCAGGGATTCGGGGTTCGCCCGTGCTCATAATCGGCAATGAACGGATCAATGACATCGCGCCGGAATTGCGCCTGCATATCCATGCTGTAAAACGGAATGCCGATATGATCGGCCACGCGTCTGGCATCATAGGAATCTTCCAGTGCACAGCAGGTACCATGGCGCTGCACGTCCTCACGTGAATAATCCCAGACATTGAGAAACACGCCGACCACATCCAGTCCCGCATCCGCCATGATGGCCGCCATAACCGAAGAATCCACGCCGCCACTCATGGCGGCAATAACGCGCATCCCCCGATAACGGGACAAATCCGGCAGCAACCGGCGAATCTGATCATTCATCGCGGCCATGCTAGGGTGCTTTGCGAATCACGGCAAAGAAGAAACCGTCATGTTGCTCACCCGGCATCAAACGCCGGCTGCGCAATAATCCCGGCATATCCTCCACAACCTGTTCATTCTCTTCAGGATGAATGGAACATACCGCATACAGGACATGGCCGCCGGGTTTCAGCACACGCAAAGCCTCCGTCAGCATTGCCCGCTGAATGGCCGCATGACGCAGCACATCATCCGGTCCATGCAGGAACTTTGCATCCGGATGCCGCCGAATCACGCCGGATGCCGTACACGGTGCATCCAGCAATACCGCATGCACGGATGCATCCGGCAAGGCCAGCGCAGTCGCATCGCCCTGCACCACACTGACACGGGAAGCCTGCAACCGCGCCAGATTCTCCCGCAAACGCGGCAAACGCGATCCGCTTTTCTCCACGGCCATAATATCCACATGGCGGTGTATCTTCGCCAGCAACCCGCTCTTACCACCGGGCGCGGCACATACATCCAGCACGGTATCGCCGGCACGCACCGGCAGCGCCAGCACCGCTGCCTGCGCAGCCTGATCCATCACCTGAAAAGCCCCCCCGGCATAGCCGGGTAATTGCGCTACCGGCGTACCGGTCGGCAACAACACGGCATACGGACTTAATGCACCGGGCCAGGCATGAAATCCCGCTGCTTCGGCCTGCCGTATCCATGCATCGCGCTCACGGAAAACGGCCAGCGATAACACCGGTTTCTGCTGTATCCCTGCCAGCATCGACTGCACGGTATCCGCACCAAAGGCATCCCGCCAGCGCGCATACATCCATTGCGGCAGCTCTGCCCGCTGATACGGCTTCAGACGATGCGGCGCCGCAGTGGTCGCCACCTTGCGCAGAACCGCATTCACCATGCCGGCCGCTGCAGGCGCCACCTGTTTACACACATTGACCATTTCATTGACCACGGCATGTATGGGCGTGCGCATATGACGCAACTGACAGGCACCAAGCAACAGGATTGCACGCACCGCATCATCCGGCTTCTGTCGCAGGAAACGACTCACATCCACTTCCAGCGAGAAATAATGACGCAACACGCCATAGACAGCTTCCTGAATCCAGGCCCGGTCCCGCCCATCCAGCGATGCCGTCCATTGATCCAGCAGAAGATCGACCCGGCTGTGTCGGGCCAGCACGGAAGCCAGAATGCGAACAGCGATGGTACGGGGCCATGACGCCATACCCGCGGCTTCAGTCAAGAACAACCCCGCTGGTCAATGGTGTGCCACGCAGATAATCCGCCGCACTCATCGCCTTCCTGCCTTCCGGCTGCAATTGCTCGATGCGGTAGAGCAAACCATCACCACAGACCACCTGCAACGCACCATCCTCAAGCAGCACGGTGCCGGGAGCATGCTCAACACGGGTATCGACAATATTGCCGGCAATCACCTTCAGCCAGCGCCCCTCAGCCCGGCAACGCGCGCCAGGTCGCGGACTGAAACAACGAACCACACGATCCACCTGCCGCGCCGGTTCTGTCCAGCGAATGCAGCGTTCCTCGTTGCGCAATTTGGCGGCATATGTCACCCCTTCGGCAGGTTGCGGCGTCGGCTGCAAGCCGTGCATGATCTTCGGCAGGGTTTCCACCAGCAATTCCGCGCCCATTTCGGCCAGCGCCTGCCACAGCCGGGCACCGGTCATCTGCGCATCAATGGCCATCCTGCGACAGGCATAAATACCGCCGGTATCCAGCCCCTCCTCCATATGCATGATGCATACGCCGGTTTCCTCATCACCGGCCAGCAACGCTCGCTCAATCGGTGCCGCACCGCGCCAGCGCGGCAACAGCGAGGCATGCACATTGACCGGCGCAATACGCGGTACCTGTAGCCATGATGTCGGCAGCAGCATGCCAAACGCCACCACGACCAGCATATCGGCCTGTTTTTTCTGCAACCATTGCAAGGCCGCTTCATCGCCTTTCAGGCTCGACGGTGTAATCACATCGATGCCGGCCTCCAGCGCCCGCTGTCGAACCGGTGACGGCGTCAACTTCATGCCGCGTCCGGCGCGTCGATCCGGCTGCGATACCACGCCGACAACATCCATGTCTTCTGCGGCCAGCAGCGCATCCAGTGTGTGAACGGAAAACGCCGGTGTACCGGCAAAGACGATACGCATCAGCTCTTGAACCGCTTTTTCATTTTTTTCGTAATCAGGTTACGTTTGAGCGGACTCAGATAATCGATGAACAGACGTCCTTCCAGGTGATCAAACTCATGCTGCAGGGCCACGGCCTGGAAACCTTCAAATTCCTGCTCATGCTTCATGCCCTCGGCATCATACCAGCGCAGACGCACCGCTGCCGGACGGGTCACCTCGGCATAGGTTTCCGGCACCGACAAACAGCCTTCCTCCCATGTCGCGGTTTCCTCGCTTTTCCACAGGAATTCAGGATTGATCCATACCCGCAGATCGCGGATTTCGCCGCAAGGCTCTTCATCCTTATTATGCCGCACCTCCTCACTGCGCCAGACCGTGTCGGTAACGGCTATACGAAGAGACACCCCGATCTGCGGTGCCGCCAGCCCCACTCCCGGCGCATCGTACATGGTATCCGCCAGGTCCTGAATCACGCCCTTCACTTCATCGGACAGGGGAAATTCGACCGGCTTCGCCACCTCGCGCAAACGGGCGTCCGGATGAATAAGGATTTCGCGCACCGCCATAATCAGAACGTCCCGCCATTCCAGCCGAACATCGCCCGCTCAGGTGCCGCGAATTCGATATAGATACGATCTTTTTCAATGCCCGCCTGCTCATTCAGCAAGGCACAGATGGCAGCGGAAAGCCCGGCTGTCTGCGCTGTCGTCAGACCCAGGCTTTTCAGCTGCACAAACGCCAGCGGTGCATCATTGCCGGCAAACAGCATCGGCTGCGCATCAGTCACGGCCACCATGACATAGCGTTCCGGCTTGCCCAGCGCTTCTGCTGCCAGCGTCGAACAGTGTTGCAGAAAGGTTGGCTTATCGGCAATCCGGACATTGGTCTGCACATGAAGATATGGCATCAGTCTTCCTCCTGTTTCGCGCGCTGTTCGCGCAGGCGGCGCGCCAGTTCCTCGCGTTCGCGGTTTTTCTCAATGCGCATGCGTTTGGTCGCATAAAATGCGGCCCACCAGCACAATGCGCCCAGCACCAGCATGAACAGCCATAAGCCCCAGTCGTCCATCAGGACACCTCCGTTGCTGCGGCCTTGACCGCATGTTCTGTCTGCTGCGCACGTGCAGCACGACGTTGATTCAGCGCATTGATGGCCGCCAGAATGAAGCCAAGCGCAATAAACGCGCCCGGCGGCAGGATAAACATCAGCATATCCGGATAGGACTCACCAAACACCTCAAGTCCGAACACTTCACCCTGCCCGAGCAATTCCCTGACCGCACCCAGCAACACCAGCGCAAAGGTAAAACCGGCCCCTACGGACAGGGCATCAATGCAGGAATCCAGCGGTGAGTTCTTGCTGGCAAACGCTTCGGCACGCCCCATGATCGCACAATTGACAACAATCAGCGGAATAAACAGGCCCAGCACCAGATACATCTGATGCATCCAGGCGTTCATCAGCATATCCACCACCGTCACAAAGGCCGCAATAATCGTGATATAGGCCGGAATACGCACATGTGCCGGAATCACGCCACGCACCAGCGACACCACCAGATTGGAACCCAGCAGCACCAGCAGCGTGGCCGCGCCCATCCAGAAACCGTTTTCCGCCGAAGTCGTTACGCCAAGCAGCGGACACATGCCCAGCAATTGCACAAAAATCGTATTGTTGTTCCACAAACCATCCGCAACAATATCCGAGCGGTTCATTGCATCTGCTCCTTATCCGTCACCGGCTGCCGGCGCAGCCCGTTCAGTAATGCCTCGCGATTCTCGGCAAAAAAGATTAAGCCGGCATGAACGGCCCTGACCACGGCGCGCGGTGTAATCGTCGCCCCGGTAAACTGATCGAAATCGCCACCGTCCTTCTTTACTGCCCATTTCGTATGTTGCAAGTCCTTGCCGGCAAAGGCATCAATCCATGCCTGATTATGGACAATACCATCACCCAGCCCGGGCGTTTCGCGATGATCGGTGATGCGCACGGCATGCAGCACGCCATCCGGCTCAACGGCCATGAGGATACGAATCGAACCGGAATAACCGTCCGGCGCAATCTCCTCCCAGGCCAGTGCCAGCAAACGCCCGTGCCGGTCCCTGGCCGGATACACTTTCAGGTCCGCCCCGTCCCGCTGCACGGTTATCATATCCTGTTGCGGATCATTGGCATGTTCCGGCAGCACCTGCATCAAGGCCTGATGCAATGCCTTGCGCTGGGCCTCGGCAATCGGCGCACGCGTAAACATATCCGTTGTCGCCAGCAACGCTGTCGCCAGAACGGCAACAGCAAACAGGGCCAGCACCATATGCCGTTGCTCCCGGTCGAGAATCATTCGTCCGCCCCGTGACCGTAAACACGCGGCCGGCAGTAATGATCAATCAACGGCACGGCACAGTTCATCAGCACGACTGCGAACATTGCCCCTTCCGGATAGCCCCCGAACGAACGAATACACCAGGTCAGAATCCCGCAACCGATACCGAACACGATCTGACCGGCAGGAGTCACCGGGGAAGATACCGGATCTGTCGCCATGAAGAAGGCGCACAGAATCAAACCGCCAGCCAGCAGATGGAACATCGGCGGTGCAAAATGATTCGGGTCCAGCATATTGAACACGGCCGCCAGCAGCAGCACCGTCGCCAGGTAGGAAAACGGGATATGCCAGGTGATTGTATGCCGTGCCAGCAGGTAAATGCCGCCAATCAACAGGGCCAGCGCACTGGTTTCACCCATGCTGCCCGCCTCACTGCCAAGAAAGGCATTCAGATAACTGTAATGATAGGCAGCCAGGGCTTCGGGCACGCCAACGCCGCGTGTCCATTCCGTTTTCACATGCCCCAGCGGACTGGCCATCGTGATCGCATCCAGCGTCAGGCCAAGCGCCTGCGGACCATGCAGGAAAAATGCCAGACATAACTGAAAATCGTACAAATCCAGTGCTGCCGATGCCGCGCTCATCGGCACCAGCCAGGTCGTCATATTCAGCGGAAAGGAAATCAGCAGGATTACCCGTGCCGACAGTGCCGGGTTAAACAGATTGTAACCCAGTCCGCCATAAACCTGTTTGCCCAGCACAATGGCAAACACACTGCCCAGAACGACCATCCACCAGGGCAGGGAGGCCGGCAGGGTCAGGGCCAGCAGCAAGCCGGTCAGAGCCGCCGAGCCATCCAGTGCTGAGGCCGTACTGCGCCCCATCCAGCGCAAACACAGGATTTCGGTCAGCACGCAACTGAGCACGGCCGTGGCAATCGATAAAAAAGCCAGCCAGCCGAACAGGTAAACGGCAGCCGCCGTCGCCGGCAACAGGGCCAGAATCACCGTCAGCATGGTCAGGCGGATGGAATCGCCGTTGTGGATATGCGGTGAACTGATGATCGGCATCAGGATTCCTCCTTGCCGGTCGCATTATTGTCGGAAGGTTCGGCAGGTGCATGTGTCTTGCGCACGCGCGAACGACGGGCGGCTTTCGCCTGTTTTTCACGCTCCAGCCTCTGCTCACGGGCTTCCGAACGCAGCCTCGATTCCTCGGCAAATGCTTCGGAACGGCGAATCTGCGCCAGTTGGCCCTTGCCATAACGAAAATAATGTACCAGCGGAATCGTCGATGGACAGACATAGGAACAACAGCCGCACTCAATACAGTCAAACAGCTGATACTGTTCGGCGCGTGTAAACTCATCATTACGACAATGATCCGCCAGCAGGTTGGGTACCAGCATCACCGGGCAAACCTCACTGCAATGGCCACAGCGGATACACGGCTGCTCACTGCTCTGCATGCTGCTCATCTGTGGCTCGGGAACGGCCAGCAACCCGTTGGTCGCCTTTACGACCGGCACGTCAATATTACGCAGCCGTTCACCCATCATCGGTCCGCCATGGATGATATGAATGTCGTTCAGGTCTTCCAGACCGCGCCCGGCCAGCACGAAACGCACCGGTGTCCCGAAAGGGATACGCAGATTACCCGGCCGGGGCACTGCTTCGCCGGAGACAGTCACCACGCGCTCGGTCAGTGGCCGACCATGACGCACGGCATGGAACACGGCCTGCGCCGTGCCCACATTCTGGCACAGCACACCGATATGTACGGGAAGCTTTCCGGCCGGAACTTCCCTGCCGGTGATGGCCTGGATCAACTGTTTTTCACTGCCCTGCGGATAGCGCGTCGGCATAACCGTCACCCGCACATCCTCGAGACCGGCTGCCACAACCGCCCTGCGCATGGTTTCCACGGCATCCGGCTTGTTATCCTCAATGGCAATCACGGCTTCCCGCGCACCGACCATATGCCGGATAATGGCCAGCCCGGCCACAATTTCATCGGCATGCTCCAGCATCAAACGATGATCTGTCGTCAGATAGGGTTCACATTCAATGCCGTTGAGAATCACGGTTTCCACTGCATGCCGCTGGTCCCGCACCAGTTTGATAAAGGTTGGAAAAACGGCACCGCCAAGCCCCACCAGGCCACACATGCGAATCCGTTCACGCAATTCTCCCGGGTCACGCTCCGCCCAGTCCTCCCAGGGCTCCAGCGTCTCACTGGCATCATCGCCATCGGGCTCAATAAAAATACATGGCAGCCCCATACCGGACGGATGGGCGATTCGGTGTTCCTCAATCTTGACCACCTTGCCCGAAGCCGAGGCATGCACGGGTGCGGCAACATACCCTTCAGCACGCGCGATTTTCTGCCCGCGCTTCACATAATCGCCGACATGTACCAGCGGCGTACATGCTTCACCGATATGCTGTTTCATCGGCAAAATCAATACCGGTGACAAGGCGCAGTCCTCAATCGCCATGGATGCCGTCAGCTTGCGCTGATCGACTTCCACGCCGCCATGAAAGCCAAACGGCATCATGCCCAGTTTACGGGACAGATTCTTAAGCAGCGCCGGCATGCTGACTCCTTCTTTCCTGCCCCAGCCTAGCACGGGTGGTATCCGGCAATGGCCATGCCCAGTGTTCAATCAATTCCGGCTTCAACAGCATGTCGATACAATCCACTGGACAGGGTTCGACACACAGCGTGCAACCGGTACAATGATCGGCAATCACCGTATGATATTGCTTGGGCGCCCCAACAATGGCATCCACCGGACAAGCCTTGATGCACAGCGTACAGCCGATGCATTCATCCTCGCGAATAAAGGCCAGCATCGGAGCGGCAGCCTCTTCTTCCAGGGATTTGGGCTCGACGCCCATCAGATCGGCAATTTGCAACATCGTCCGCTCACCGCCCGGCACGCAATGATTCACATCTGCCTCGCCGGAGGCAACGGCCTCGGCATAAGGCTTGCAACCCGGATAACCACATTGCCCGCACTGCGTCTGCGGCAGCAGGGCATCGATTTTCTCCACCATCGGATCGCCTTCCACACGAAAGGCTTTCTGTGCAATGGCCAGAATAATACCTGCAACAAGGGCAAACGCTCCCAGACTCGATACTGCGGCAACAAACTGTGTCATCGGTGATTAAAGCTTGACCAGACCGGAGAAGCCCATGAAGGCCAGCGACATCATGCCGGCCGTAATCAGAGCCACCGGCGAACCTTTGAATACCGCCGGTACCGGCGCATAATCAATACGTTCGCGCAGGCCCGAAAACAGCACCAGTACCAGCGCAAAGCCCAGCGCGGCGCCAAAACCATACAGAACCGAACTGATGAACCCCTGTTCCTGCTGCACATTCAGCAAAGCTACGCCCAGCACGGCGCAGTTCGTGGTAATCAGCGGTAGAAAGATGCCCAGCGCCTGATACAACACAGGGCTGGTCTTGTGAATCATCATCTCGATAAACTGCACCAGCGAGGCAATAATCAGAATGAAGAAAATCGTCTGCAGATACAGCAGATCAAGCGGCACAAGGATGTAGGTCTGCACCAGCCAGGAGGCCGTCGAGGCCAGCGTCATAACAAACATCACGGCAAACGACATGCCGATCGCCGTTTCCAGCTTGCCGGAAACACCGAGGAACGGACAAATGCCGAGAAACTTGGTCAACACATAGTTGTTCACCAGCACGGCAGAGACAAGAATCAGGGCAAATTCGGTCATAGCGCGCAAGTATAGGGTCTGGCAGGCCGCCCGTACACCAATGATACCCACACTTTGGCATGGGCGAATGCAGCACGGATGGAATTGTTGACAGTTTTGGTCGGGATTATAAAGATCGCCCTTCCGCTGGAGGTAGCATGATTTCACAGGACGATATTCGACAGGCGCTGTCGCACATCATCGACCCCGACTTCGGCAAGGACATTGTCACGCTGGGCTTCGTAAAACAGATTGGCATTGATGGCGACCGCGTGGCCGTCACCATCGAGCTGACCACGCCGGCGTGCCCGGTCAAAGAGGAATTCCGCCGTCAGGCCGAGCAGGCCATCCTGGCCCTGCCCGGGGTCAGCCAGGTCGATGTTTCCATGACATCGCGCATCACCTCCCAGGCGCAGGTCGCAGCCCGGATTCCCGGCGTCGCCAATATTATTGCTGTCGCCTCGGGCAAGGGCGGTGTCGGCAAATCGACAACGGCCGTTAACCTTGCCGTAGCCATGGCGCAAACCGGCGCCCGCGTCGGCCTGCTTGATGCCGATATTTACGGCCCGTCGATTCCGCGCATGATGAATCTGGCCGGCCTGAAGCCACAGGTTCACGATCGAACCCTGCAACCGCTGGAAAACTACGGCATCAAAACCATTTCCATCGGCTATATGATTGATGAGGATCAGGCCACGATCTGGCGCGGGCCGATGGTCTCGGGTGCAGTCATGCAGTTGCTCAATGATGTCGCCTGGGGCGAACTTGATTACCTGTTCATCGACCTGCCGCCGGGCACCGGCGATATTCACCTGACGCTGGCCCAGAAAGTCCCGATGACCGGCGCCGTTGTCGTTACCACACCGCAGGATATTGCCCTGCTCGACGCTCGCAAGGGCATCGCCATGTTCGACAAGGTGAATATTCCGACCCTCGGCCTGGTGGAAAACATGAGCGTGTTTGTCTGCCCGCATTGCGGTGAAGCCTCACATATCTTTGCCGAAGGTGGCGCCGATAAACTGGCCGCACAGCAACATGTGCCGGTACTGGCGCATATCCCGCTGGATATCCGTATCCGTCAGGATTCCGATGCAGGCACGCCGATTGTCGCCGCTCATCCCGACAGCACTCAGGCACAGGCCTATCACGAACTCGCCGGCAAGGTGGCCCAGCGCGTCAGCGTCCTCAACGCCAGAAAAATCGATGTGCCGGTGGTTGTAAGAAATTGACAACTGTCAGGATTTACCAAGCCAACGGGCGATCAAACAGGACACCCGGCCATACCCTCTCCTGACTCAGTCCGTATTCTCCGGTAACCGTGTCAGACCATCATCGCCATGCTGCAGGCGCCCCAGATCAGCTGCGTGCATGCGCAGGCGAAGGTGCAAACGCCCCTGCTCATCCACCGAGGAATCCAGCACCGTACCGTGCTCATGGCAATAGGCCAGCGTGCGCCCGTCCTCCAGCGCCAGCAGAAGCTCGATCTCCTGCATATCCGTTGCCAGCCAGTCGGCCAGCAACTGTTTCAGCGCGTCAATGCCCTGCCCGCTCAGGGCTGAAAGGGCGATGCGACTGTTGGTCAGAATTTCCGCCCGATGCGTTTGCAGGCCAGGCACCAGATCGGCCTTGTTCAGCACATTTACAACCGGCGGTGCATCATCGCCGTCCAGCCCAAGCTGCCGCAGCGTCTCGCGAACGACTTCGGCCTGTTCCGTGCGCATCGGATCGGCGGCATCCTGCACATGCAGAATCAAATCCGCTTCGGTCACCTCTTCCAGCGTGGCCTTGAACGCCTCGACCAGTTCATGCGGCAATTCCTGCACAAAGCCCACGGTATCGGCCAGCATCAAACGTTGCCCGTTATCCAGTTCGACAACACGCAGCGTCGGATCAAGCGTGGCAAACAACTGATCGGCAGCATAGACCTGAGCCTCGGTCAGCCGATTGAATAAGGTGGATTTTCCGGCATTGGTATAGCCGACAAGGGCGACCGTAGGAATGGCCTTGCGTCGCCGGCCGGCACGCTGCGTGGCACGCATGCGGCTGACTTTCTTCAAATCCTGCTCCAGCGAACGAATACGCCCGCGGATCATACGCCGGTCCAGTTCAATCTGGCGTTCGCCCGGCCCACCCATAAAGCCGAACCCGCCGCGCTGCCGCTCCAGATGCGTCCAGCTACGCACCAGGCGCCCCAGCTGATAATTCAGGCTCGCCAGTTCCACCTGCAGAACGCCTTCCCGTGTACGGGCCCGGGCGGCAAAGATTTCCAGAATCAGCCCCGTGCGATCGACCACCTTGGCATTCAGTGCCTGCTCCAGATTGCGCTGCTGTACCGGTGTCAGCGGATGATCAACAAACACGACGGCGGCTTCATGGGCTTCCCGCATGGCCCGTATATGCTCAATCTGGCCACTGCCGAACAAGGTTCCGGCCAGTGGCCGGCGTATCGGCATGCGCAGGGAATCCACCAGTTCACAGTGACTGGCCATCACCAGCCGATCAAACTCCTCGGCGCGCGAAGCCCATACATAATCGCTTTTGCGTGCACTGGCCAGTTCAGGATGCACGCTGATCGCGATATCCGCCTCTTCTGCCACTTGCCAGCCTCCGCTCATCGCTGCCATACCCGCGCCAGCAAGGGTTCCAGCGTCTCTGCCGAAGCGAAAACAGCATGCGGCACCTGATGGGCAAACCAGGTCTGCTGCCGTTTGGCATAGCGCCGTGTCGCTGTGATACCGTTTCGCACCGCTTCCTCCAGCGTACATTCACCGGCCAGATGATCGAGCAACTGACGATAACCGACGGCACGCATGGCCGGATGCGTCTCCGGCAATTGTTGCGCCGCCAGCCAGCGCACTTCATCGAGCCAGCCTGCATCCATCATGGCCATAAACCGCTGCTGCAATCGTTGCCGCAAACATGCCCGTTCGACCTGTAGCACAAATACCGGACAATCCACAGGCACACGTGCCGGGGCCTGTTGCTGCCAGACACTTAGCGGTGTGCCGGTGGATTCAAACACACCCAAGGCGCGCATGATCCGCTGGGTATCCGTGACATGCAGCCGCTCCGCCAGCGTCGGATCACATTGCCTGAGTCGCTGATGCAGCCAGGGAGTGCCATGTTCACGCTGCCAGCGTTCAAGCTGCTGCCGAACCCCGGCATCTTCCCCGGGAATCTCGGCAAAGCCTTCCAGCAGGGCGCGCAAATAGAAGCCGCTGCCGCCGACAATCAGCGGCGTAACGCCGCGCGCATTCTCCTGCCGGATGAATTCGGCAGCCTCGCGAGCCCAGCGTGCAGCGGAAAACACATCCGGCAGCTGACAGCAATCCACCAGCGCATGGCGCACCTGCTGCCGCTCCTGCATGGTCGGCTTGGCCGAACCAATATCCAGCCCCTGATAAACCTGCATGGAATCGCAACACACAATACTGACGTCATGCTGCGCACATAAGCGCATGGCCAGTGCCGACTTGCCGGTACCCGTTGCGCCCATAAGCGCCACCGCGGACAAGGCCTGATCACTCATGCCGTGTCCTGCTTGCTGGCGGCCAGCGGCTCGGCCTCGGTATCCAGCATCGGTTCAACCCGGGTCGGCGGCACAATACAACGGATTGCCACCATCCACAGCGGACTGAGCATCAGGCTCATGGCAATTACAATCATGGCCATCTGATGTCCCTCCTCACTGAGCAATCCGATACTGAAACCCAGCGAAGCGAGCAAAAAGGATAGTTCCCCGATCTGGCTGAGCAGTCCTCCGGTAAGCAGCGCCATACGCCAGCTTTCCCCGAGCATGCGCAGCACCAGCGTGTTAATGCCCGAGTTAAGTACAAACACGGCCAGTGTAGCCAGCAGCACAAATACGAGATGCGCCATGACAAACTGCAGATCGACAAGCAGGCCGACCGACATAAAAAATACCGCCACAAAAACGACATACAGGGAACGCAGATGATCCTCGACCCATTCATGCTCCTCCGTCGCATGCAAAACCATGCCCGCCAGAAAGGCGCCGAACGGCGCGGACAGGCCGATCCAGGCCGTTACCGTCGCGGCTGAAAAACACACCAGCAGACCCAGCAGTACCTGCTTATCGGTGGATGTCTTCAACTGCTCCGGCAAACGCCAGCGTGAACCGCTCATCAGCCAGATGGCCAGAGCCACCAGCAACACGCCGCCGATCAGCTGGACGGACAGCTGCACCGGCGATATTTCATCGCCACCGAGCAGACCGATAATGATCATGATCGGTACAATGGCCATGTCCTGCACCAGCAATACCCCCAGCGCATTCTGCCCGAACGGAGAGTCCAGTTCGTCGGCATCCTTGAGCATGGTCAGCACCACTGCGGTTGAACTCAGGCTGATAATAAAACCGAACAGCAGCCCCGCCTTCCAGGACATGCCCGCCAGCGGCATGAGCAGCGAGCAAATCAACACACTGAGCAGCATCTGAGCGGCCGTGCCAAGCACCGCCACACGCCAGCCCCGAATCAGACGCGGCAGCGAAACTTCCATGCCGATAAAAAACAGCAGCATGATCACACCGATTTCACCGACATGGCGAAACAGCTCATCATTTTCCACCAGTTTCAAGCCGGAAGGTCCGATGGCCAGGCCGGTCAGAATGTAGGCAAGGGCCGCCGGCATGCTGAAATATTTGAGCACATAGGCCATCGACAGGGCGCAGCCGATGGTAATCACGATAATGAACAGAACTGAATTAAATTCCACGCGGCAAGGCTACCGTTCCGCGTTGTCGCGCGCACCTACTCCTTGCGGCCGAACAGACGATCCAGTTCGTGCAATGACAGACGCACATAGGTCGGACGGCCATGATTGCACTGGGCGATGTTCGGGGTTTGTTCCATATCCCTGAGCAAGCGCTGCTGCTCTTCGGCTGACAATTGTCGCCCGGACCTGATCGAACCCTTGCAGGCGCGATTACCCAGCCAGCGCTCAACAATACGCGCCGTACCGCTCGTGCCGGCCTCGCTGTCACTGCCGATAAGCATACAGGTATCGATCAGTTCCGCAGCCAGTTGCTGCGGGCTTTCGCCGGCCAGCAGGGCCGGCACACTGCGGATGGCAAAACAATCCTCGCCGGCCGCCTCCAGTTCGATGCCGAAGCGAATCAGTTCCTGGCCGTGATCATGCAGCCATGCGGCCACCGCGGGCGTAACCTGCAGCATTTCCGGCGTCAGCAATGCCTGCGCCACAATGCCCGCACCGGCAAGCTGGCGTTTCATGGCTTCATAGGTCATGCGCTCATGCGCGGCATGCTGATCGACAAGGACAATACCATCGTCGGTCTGAGCCAGGATATAACAGCGATGGATCTGCGCCAGCGGCTGTCCCAGATCGGGCGCCTGCTCCGTCTGGCCGGCATAATCGCCGGCCACAGGCTCCGCGGCCTGCGTGCCGGAAAACAACAATCGCTGAATATCCGGTGGTACCGATGCCGCCGCTCGCTGCCGCGGGAGCCCCGGCGATGCAGTCGCATGTGATGCATGACCGCCGCCCTTACCCCCCTGCCACTGCACATCACGACGCATGGCCTGCAAGGCCTGTTGCGCCGGCTGCGATGAAACCTGCCGTCCCATGCGCTCGATCGCCGCGCGAACACACGCCACGATCGCCGCGCGCACCTGTTGCGGTGATTTGAAGCGCACCTCGCGTTTGGCCGGATGAACATTCACATCAACCAGCGCCGGATCCATCTCCAGGCGTACCACCGCTACGGGATAACGATCATGAAACAGTACATCCCGGTAGCCGGCTCGCAATGCCGCCAGCAGGGAACGGTCACGAATCACGCGCCCGTTAAGAATCAGCATGATTTTACTGCTGTCCCGATGATGGAATGTGGGCAGCCCGAGCCAGGCATGCACAATGATGCCTTCGTAATCAATCTGCTGTTCAATACTGTTGGCCGCAAAGCCCTCGCCCATAATGGCCTGCACGCGCCGGCTTTCCTGCTGCACCGGATAATCGAAGCGTTTACGCCCATCGATAAACAGCGCCATCGACACACACGGATTGGCCAGTGCCAGCATGCGCATTGTTTCCACAATGGCGGCCTCCTCGGTGCGATCGGTACGCATAAAATTCAGTCGCGCCGGTGTATTGAGGAACAGATCCTGCACAATGATGCGCGTGCCGCGCCGCGGGGCGGCCGGACGCACAAGTGCAGCGCCACCGCCCTCAAGGCTCACTTCCACGCCTTCACGGCTGTCGGGAAGCGCCGTATGCATCCGAAACCGAGACACCGATGCGATCGAGGGCAGCGCTTCGCCGCGAAAGCCATGACTGGCGACAGAGATCAGGTCCTCGCTGGTTTCAATCTTGCTGGTGGCATGACGCTGCAGGGCCAGCTCGGCATCCTCGGCCGACATGCCACAGCCATTATCTTCCACCTCGATGCGTTTCTTGCCGCCCTTTTCGACATGCACGACAATACGGTCGGCACCCGCATCCAGACTGTTTTCCACCAGTTCCTTGATGGCCGATGCCGGTCGTTCCACGACCTCACCGGCGGCAATCTGGTTGGCCACCCTGGCGGGCAGCACATGAATCAGCGCCATTCCCGCTAGCCCCGGCGCGTCACGGTAATCTGTTTGGGAACCGGCAGCGAAAGCCCGGTGGAATTACGCATCAACATCTGCTTGATTGCACCGCTGTTGCCCACGGCCCGCATGCCGACGCCACGCAGCACATGCAGGCCCGGTATATCGGCTGTAAACAGACGATGAAAGGCTTCCATCCCCCCCATCACCGACAACACATCCGGCAGCCGCTGCTTCATATAGCGCCGGAGTACCGTCATATCGCCCCAGTCCTCATCGAAACGCTGCGCATCGACGATTTCCTGTGCCAGCACCATGGCATCGCGAATGCCGAGATTCACGCCCAGACCGGCCAGCGGATGCACGGTATGCGCTGCATCACCGATCAGTACCAGGCGCGGCCGCACCAGATGGCGTGCGAGCCGGGCTTTCAGCGGAAAAGCCGCTCGCTCGCCCGCCTCAACAATTTCACCCAACAGCGGACCGAAGGCATTGTTCAGGGCAAGCAGAAACGCGGCATCATCCATGGCCATGAGCGCCTCGGCCTGTTCATTCATATTGCTCCATACAATGGAACAGAGGTTGTCCGTCATCGGCAACATGGCCAAAGGCCCTGTCGGCAGGAAACGCTGACAGGCGATATTCCGATGCGGCAATTGCGGACGTACCGTGGCCACAATGCCTTTCTGCGCATAATCACGCTGGAAACAGTCGATGCCGGCCTGTTCGCGCAGCCAGGAACGACCACCATCAGCCCCGACAATCAATGGCGTGGCAATATGGCGTCCGTCCTTCAGCCGCAGCCGCACGGCATCGGCATCCCATGCTACATGCTCGATTTCCGCCGGGCACCAGCATTCCACGCCATCACCATCATGCAGACTGAGCTGCAGTGCCGCCTGCAAGCGGGAATTTTCAACCAGATAGCCCAGCGCCGGCTGACCGATTTCATCGGCATCAAAACGAATGCCGCCGGCATGCTGATCGTCCCATACGCGCATCTGCTGCAACGGTGCCGCATGGGCATCAAGATGCGACCAGGCTCCCAGTCCCTGTAAGATCTGAATATTGCCATAGACAATGGCAGACACGCGGCAATCCCGACCCAGCGAATAGCGCACCGACGGCTCGCTGCGTTCGATCACAATGACCCGCAATCCGCTGTGCTTCAGCGCGCTGGCCAGCGTCAGTCCGACCATGCCGCCGCCAACAATGACGACATCTGCCTGATCATGCCATTCAGCCATGGCTTTCCTCCTGTAACTGCTGCATGCCGGCGGCATGGTTAAGCAGCATATCGCGCAACAAGGGCCAGCGCTGCATCAGGCCCAGTCCCAGCCCGCGCAGCTGAGGCGCTCCCGGCAACCCGATGCCAAAGATATCCACCATGCTTTCAGTGAAACCCGCCACGGCAGCCACATCCAGCCTGCGTCCTTCAGCATAGGCCTGCAGCACAATCGACTGACCCGCATCACGATGAGCAGGCTCGCCACGCAGAGCATCCGCCAGCACGCGCACATCGCGCAAACCGAGATTCATCCCCTGCCCCGCTACTGGATGCACGGTATGCGCCGCATTGCCGATGAGGACAATCCGCTGTGCCGTATATCGACGTGCCAGGCTCAGCTCCAGCGGGAAACAGGCCCTTGGCGATGCCGCTTCCACCATGCCTGTCTGATGCAGCACCGCGGCACCAGTTGCCCGGTTCAGCGCAGCAATAAACGCTTCGTCATCCATACGCAAGAGCTGCGATGCTTCCGCTGGCCGCATGGCCCAGACAATGGAATAACGGCCGTCCGCCAGGGGCAGAAAAGCCAGCGGTCCCGCCTTGCGAAAACATTCAAATGCTGTTTCCCGGTGAGCCTGCGCACAGCGAATACTGGCAACAATGCCAAAACGATTGTAATCCCAGCCGGCCACGCCAATGCCGGCCAGACGGCGCACCTGGCTGTTGGTGCCATCTGCACCGATCAGCAAGCGAGCCGTCATTTGCTGCGCGGACTCGCCATTGATCGACAAAGACACGCTCACCTGCGCATCGTCGGCCTGCAATGACAGCAACCGCGTTTGCGAAAACACCGTCACCCCGGCTTCGGCCAGCTTACGATAGACTGGCGCCAGCATCGGCCCCATTTCCAGCACATAGCCGAGTGCATCCAGCGGCCTGTCATGCACATCGGCCGCATCCATTTCGACATGCTGTGCACGGTTATCCTCGACGACCGTAATATGGCGAATCAGTCCCGCGCCCTGCGCCGCCATATCCTCCCACAGGCCAAGTTGCTGCAAATGGCAACGCGAGCCGTAATTCAGCGCAATCACGCGCTCGGGATCGGAAGAAGCAAAATCAGGGCGCCGCAATTCAATCATGGCCACCCGATAATCGAGTGCAGCCGCCTCCAGCGCCATCGTTGCTCCGATGGCCCCGCCGCCGACAATAATGATATCAAAATCCGTCACGATTCCCGTCCCCATAGCGCAGCAATCTCTTTTCTCCGGGCCGCCTTTGCAACCGTTGCTCAATCTTGACAGCATGACATGGAATGACAATGCTTCGCGCCACCTTTTTCGCAGCAATGCATGATCTGTGCCGGGATGGTGAAATTGGTAGACACGCCAGACTCAAAATCTGGTGCTCTCGCGAGCGTGCCGGTTCGACTCCGGCTCCCGGTACCATTTTTCAGGCACTTACAGGCCTTGATTCATGTGATACAACACTTCCGATACTGAAGCCCAATATCTGCCACGGTAAATGCGAATTACTTGCAGGCAAATGTTTTGACGGATAATCAGGGCATGAATCAGTCTGCATCAGACCTGCCGTCCAGTTTGTCCGTCAGATCACGCAGGGCCTGAGCGATGATGACCGGATAGGGTTCATCCGCCATATCCAGCCGGCGCAGAGCTGCCGGCAAAGCGGCAAGCTGCGCCCGGGTGCGGGCACGAATCGCATCCAGTGATGGCAGCGCCCGGATCAACTCACCATGCCGCATCAACGGTTGTAACAGTGCCTCCCCCCTGCCCACATCATTTTCCAGCGTCAGCTTATCGCGAATCATGATTTCCTGCCGATATTGCCGATACACCTGCTTGCGACCCGGCCAGGTGGCCTTGCCTTCGGACACCTTGCGCCGGGCAATGCCGGCATACTCCTGCAGTTTATAGGCGCAATCCAGACAGGGGGCATCGCTCGATGTATTCATGCGCGTACCGACGCCAAAACCGTCAATCGGCGCCCGACGCAATGCCTGCAGGCGATATTCATCCAGATTCCCGCTGGCGATGATGCGCACATCATGCAATCCGCCGGCATCGAGAATGGAACGTACCCGCTGCGCATGCATGCCCAGATCACCTGAATCGATACGCACGCCATCAATGGCGATTCCCTCGGCCGCAAGTCGGGGGGCAACCTCAACCACCTTGCGTGCGGCGGCTTCCGTATCATAGGTGTCAATCAACAAGACCACGCGTCCGGGATGACTGCGCGCATAATGAATGAATGCCTCCTGTTCGCTGGCATGGGCCTGCACATAGGCATGCGCCATGGTACCAAACAACGGAATACCGAACTCGCGCGCAGCCAGCACATTGGAGGTTCCGCTCAGCCCCGCAATATAGCCTGCACGTGCCGCCATGAGTCCTGCCTCGCCCTCATGCGTGCGTCTGAGGCCAAAGTCCACAAGCTGCCTGTCCGCTGCCGCAAGCACCATACGCGCCGCCTTGGAAGCAATCAGTATCTGAAAATGCAGAATATTAATAATGCGTGTTTCCACCAGTTGCGCCAGTGGCAACGGCGCAGCAATGCGCAATACCGGTTCATCGGCAAAAAAGACCGTGCCTTCCGGCATGGCCCACACATCGCCATCGAAATGTAACCGCGCCAGATAATCGCGCATCCTGTCATCACAGATTCCCTGTGCCTGCAACCAGCTCAGCGACTCATCATCAAACTGCAACCGCTGCAGAAATCCCGCCACCTGTGCGATCCCTGCACAAAGCAGAAAATTGCGTGCCTCTGGCAGACGACGCACAAAAAACTCAAACACGGCCACATCCCGCAGACCATGATCCAGGCAACTTTTGACCATGGTCAGCTGATACAGATCAGTCAGCAGCGCATCACGGCAGCTCATTGCAGAGCCTCCGGCGAAGCCAGAATCGCTCCCTGTTGTTGCATTTCACGCAGGGCCCGGGCTCCATCCTGTGCGCATACCGCACGCACGCCATCACGCAGCAATACCACCGCATAACCCAGCTTCAGCGCATCAAGCACACTGGCACGGACACAATATTCCGTCGCCACACCGCAGACAAACAGGCGCTGCACATCCTGGCGCTGCAATTGTGCACGCAACTGCGTCCCTTCAAATGCGGAATAGCCGGGCAACTCACGCTGCTCGCCCTTGTTGATAAGGCGTAGTGTTGCCGGCCATGCAAGCCCTTCAGCAAAACGGGCACCATCGCTGCCGGCCACGCAGTGCACCGGCCAGGGGCCACCCTCGGTCACAAATGAAGCATGATCAGGCGGATGCCAGTCGCGCGTGGCAAAAACCGGCAGGCCCTTGCTGTCAAAACGATGCATACAGGCATTGATAACGGGAAGCAGGGCATCGGACTTCGCCACAGGCAGCGCACCACCCGGCATAAAGTCGCGCTGCATATCAATCACCAGCAAGGCATCACCTGCACCGAGCCTGAACCGTTGCACCGTCGTCATGGCCTGCTCCTCTGTTATTATTGTATCAGGTTTATAGTCGAATCAGTGCTCGTCTTTCTCCCGTTTCAGGTAGTCACGCAGGGCATACAGGTTATCAAGCAGCCAGCCGCCCTTCTGGCGTTGCGTCAGTTTACGCAGTTCATTGGCCGCCCGTTCATGACTGATCCGCTCGGCAACCAGATCGCGGTAAATGCGATTGGCTGTCTTGCGTCGACTGACGGCATCGCCGGCATCGATGAATGCCTCAATCCCGTCAATGAAGCGCTCCAGCAGGCCCCGATGATGCTCATGCTGCAATTGCACCCGCACCTCTTTCATGGCCGAATCCAGCGCGGTCAGGATCACATTCAGCTCCGCCTGGAAACGCTGGCGAGAGCCCAGTTTGGAATGTCGCACGGCTTCAATACTCTGGCGCACCCATTGCTCGCTGAGCTGACCGTAATTCTGGAACGATGTCAGTTCATTGAGGCCGGAGCCGACAACATACGGATCGTCATCCTTCAGTTTCTCGCAGGCCTGATAACAGCGCTCCCAGTCCTGCCAGCGATAAACAAAATCCAGCCCCGTGCCCTTGATGTTCTGCATGCCCATCAGGCGGTGCATGAAACCGGGAGGCGTGGCTTCAACAATATGATGAATGATTTGTTCGCCAGTGGCATGCGCATCCTCAATAACAATCAGCTTGCGCCTGAACCATTCTTCCAGCAGACGACGATATTCGCCATCCAGTTGCTCATGTGCCTCCACGCCCAGATGCTGGATACGCTGCGCAAATGCCATATAGGCATGATATTGCTGCAGCATGGGTTCATAATGCTGTACCAGGGTGGATGCCGCAGTAGCATCCAGCTCGTCCAGCATAGTCCTGAGGCGCTCAATATCGTGCCAGCATGAGATGGCCTTCTCGACGTCCAGATGCTCATCCAGCGCCTGCAGCATGATGCGCAGGGCATCCTTAAGTTGCTGCTGATGCACCGCGACGCGCATGCGCAGCGCCCCCTTGCGCAAGGTGTCCAGGGCATGATTCAGTGTCTTGTCGTCCCCTTCGGGAAACAGCGTCAGATGCCGGGCATAATCATCCCAGGCTTGCTGGATATAGCCGGTCAGGCCGTGCAGATTGGTGCCGATAAGAAAATGCCGGTCCACACTGACATCGCGCACAAGGAGTTCGGCAAACACTCGCGAGCGTGATACGCGATCGGCGCGATTGTTCACCAGCGTGGAAACCCATTCTCCGTTCTGCGCAGGCTGATCAAGCCCCATACGTCGCCAGTTCTGCAGGCAGCCATAACGTTCATTGGCCGACATGCCGTTAATAAACTCCAGTGTCCGCCCTTCTACCGGAGCTGCCGGAAAGCGCTTGAGCACACCGATGTCCGGCACCACATGATCAGCCATCATTTTCAGGGCGCGATCTTCATCCACGCCCAGCTCACCGGCCAGCGCCAGCACCAGTGCAATATTGTACGGGTGCTCGGCATAGGGGAAGCGCTGCAGAATATCCTCGGTCAGCAGCCCGGCCTCCAGCCAGCCAACCTGTGTCAGCGGCGTACCATATTCCCGCGTCTTCTCGCGAAGCACGGGCAGCATTTGCTCTTCGCTGGTCAGCAGTGTGCCGTCACGCGGAATAAAATCACACATGACTTCCGGAATGTTAATGCCTGCCGGTCCCTGCAGGTTCTCATGATCGGGAAAGGTGTTGGTAATCGTCGCCATGTCATCGCGCATCCAGCCATGCTGCAACACACGCACATAATGCGGCGACAGACCCATGCACTCCCACAGGAAAACATCCGGCTTCATATCCTTGCTCATGCGCAACAGATCGGCTTGCTCCCAGATACTGGCCTTGTCATAGGGTCGAAACAGGAACAGTTCCCGCAACTGACGGAAGGCATCGGCATGCAAAAACATAGCCTCGCAACCTGTCGTTTTGGATACCAGTCCGTAACCCAGGCCGTTGAACATGGCCGCCTTCAGCCGCTCAACTCCCGATTTGCCACGCGTGCCCCAGCCGCCGATGCTCAGGGGAATCGATCGCCTGGCCTTGCGAATGGCGCGACTGACATACAAATGACGGCCGAAAAACAGAATCATGGCAATCGATGTAAACAGAATCAGGTCAAAAAGCGTGTTTTCATACGCCGACAGCATGTAGTCGGTGAAACGTGTCCACAGATCACCGTCCAATGGCAGCAGCGCCGGGAAAAAGCGGGTCACGGCCGGATCCGCATGGAAAATGTCGACCTCCGGATATTCGTGAGGGCTGTACTCAATGGTAAAACCCAGCTGCTGCAGGGCCCGGATATAGGCATCCGCCGCAGACTGTTCGTCATGATCCCAGTTGCGCAAACGGGCATAATGTTCGAAACGCAGATTGAGCAACATCAGCGACCAGTAGCGCCGAAACAGGGAGCGCGGCGGCTGCATCAGCGTTACCCCCTCGCTGCTATAGATGCGGATCGGGCGTGCAAGCAGGCCGTAATTCAGGCAGGAGATCACCTCATCAACCAGCGGAAGGTAGGGCCGCCACCCTCCCTCGTCCTCAATCAGCAGCGGCTCTCCCGGCACCTTGGTCGGCGTTACCTCAGCCAGAATGCTTGAAGGTGCGCGCAATGTCCCCTTGAACGAGCGGCCGATCATATGCGGAAATGCCTGTCGCTTGTCCGGTGAAGGGTGTCGCATTTCGTGTAAAAAACGCCAAAAGCGGAATTCAAACACATGCCCCCGGGTAATATGATAACGAAAGCGCCCTTCGCGCACATCGAAACCGAAATCCTGCTGACCGATGACCGACAATACACGTCCCAGCACGGCCTTTTCCTCATCGGAAAAGGCGGACCTGGCAAAGGCCCTGCTGAATCCCGGCTGCACCTTTGCCATCTCCTCGCTTAAACGATACAGCAGGGTACGGGCCGTCGCATCGCAATAGACCCAGATGCGTTCCGCACACTGCGCGGCATAGCGTCGAACCGCCACGTCCCCGGCCTGCTGATGCAGACGATTCAGGGCCGAATAAATCTGTTGCTGCCACAGTTTCATCTCGGCCTGTTCCGCATCCCCGTCCACCAGTCGCCGGAACATTTCCGGCAGGACATGCATGGCAACCCGCAGCACATAGGCATCCTGTTCCTGATCGAGCAAGGATGTCAGCTGTTGCAGTATCCAGGGATGCTCTGCCGGGTCAGTAACATCACGCACAATGCCAAGCACCGCCTGTGCGCGTACCTGCGGCGCTGCATCGTGCAGCATCAGCTTCTCCAGGCTGGCCTTGCCATCCTTGCTCCAGTGGTGGCACAGCGCCTTTGCCAGCCCCTGCCGTACATAGGGGCTCGGATCCTGCTCCGCAACGGATAACAGCGATGCGAATGACTCCTGCTGCGGCAGATATTTTGCCAGCAGGATGGCGGCTGTCCGCCGCACAAAAATATCGTCGCCATCCAGGGGGTTCTGCAGACGCCGGGCAAGCGCAATATCAAAGGACTTCATGGACAGACCCGGCAACAGGGCAAGCGCCGCACATTGAATGCCGGTCGCATGGCGCGATTCCAGTGCGGAGCGGTAGATGTATTGCAGGGTCGTATCCGTGACGCTTTGCTGCTGCAGAGCCCGCGGCATGGCCTGCAGGGCTGTCGTCAGGCACTCAAAGGCGGCCATGACCACGCGGGTATCCCCTTCATAGGCCAGCAGCGGTTGCACCACCTCTTCGATTGCAAATCGCCGCCACCATTTCTGGCACGTTGCATTATCGCCGGCCGAAGCCAGCGCACATGCCGCCACGGCACCCAGACGCTGCAGCGCAAATGCCAGCCGACGATCCGTTTCCGACAAACGTTTGCCGTAGCGATCTTTCACTGCATCCAGATCGAACCAGCGCGAAAAAGCCTTCTTGTCCTCAATCAGTTCCTGCTGACTTGCTCCCAGTTCCTCGGCATAATCAAGAATATATCGCTGTTGTTCATCCCGCGTTGCACTGCCGGCATAGCGATGCATGAATGCCGCATGTCGATGCTGCAACTGAGTGGCCTGAGCGGCATATTGCGTGACCTGATGTGAAAGGAAGGGAATCAGCCCCAGTGCCGCGGCCAGCTCCGGCTGCCCTTCATACTGCTCACCGCCAGGGGTTCCGGGCCAGCTTGTATACATGGCCAGCAACTCATCCACAAGCGGCGCTTCAATACACCGGAACCGCGGCAAAATGCCGGTTTCGAGTATCTTTCTGGTCTGTTCCCTGTTCATGGCTGACCGGCACCGACAAAATTATTTACGCTCTGGGGAATGCGACGCTGCCGCAGCGGCAGAAATTCGGGAATATCCAGCTCGCCAGGCTGAAAATCCCGATACATGCGTCCTTCGCCGAAGTGCACGGTCAGACCGATGAGTCCGACGTTTTCTTTCGGCCTGGAAAGATAATGGCGCAGGACACCTCCCAGCTCCCATCGTGTCTGATCATCCTGCCATACATCCCA
>WFNX01000025.1 GCA_015488375.1 Mariprofundaceae bacterium
GACGCCAATCTTGTGCTGGGGCATATTCCTGCCGATGCCCGGCTGGCCGGTCGCATGCCGTTGCATCGCGAACTGGCGCTGGCGGCCTGTGCGCAATTCGGAGCGCCGCTGGGGATGAATGCGGAGCAGGCAGCCAGTGCGATCATTGCCCTGGCCAATGAGCATATGCTGGGGGCCCTGCGCGTGGTATCGGTGCAGCGCGGCATCGATCCGGCGGATCTGGCGCTGTTTTGCTTTGGTGGTGCCGGCGGCCTGCATGCCTGTGCCCTGGCGGAAGCCCTTGGCATGCAGCGGATCGTATTGCCGCTGGCCAGCGGTGCTTTTTCAGCCCTGGGCATGATTGTCGGCAAACGACAGGCGGATTTGTCGCAAAGCCGACGCATCAGGCTGACGGATCAGCGTCAGGCCGGCGCGGAACTGGAAATGATTTTTACCGAACTGGAGCAGCGGGCGCGGCAGCAGTTGCCGGATTTGTCATTGCAGTGTTCCCGCAGCGTCGATGTGCGTTATGCCGGGCAAGGATTTCATTTATCACTGCCGTATGATGATATTGCATCATTGCAGCAGCATTTCCATCAGGCACATCGCCAGTATTACGGCCATACATTGTCGCAGCCGGTGGAAGTCATGACAGCGAGACTGCGCGCGATCGCCGATACGCCGGTATTGCAATGGCGGCCATTAGCGCCGCAGTCGGGCGAACTGTCGGTCAGTGGCACATCCGAGATTTACGCGATCGGGCAAGTGTCGCACTACTGTCGGGAGGCAATGGGCGCCGGCGCGCATCTGTCCGGGCCGGCGCTGATTCTCGAGGATACTTCGACATTCTGGCTACATGCCGGCTGGCATGTCCGGGTTGATGATTACGGGCATCTGATTGCCGAACGCGAGGCCGCATCATGAATACCCTGGCCCTGAGCCTGGCCTCCAGCCGTCTGGCTTCGATCTGTGAGGAAATGGGCGGTATTCTCCGGCGCAGCGCACTTTCTCCCAATATCAAGGACAGGGAAGACTATTCCTGTGCATTGTTTAACCGGGACGGTGAACTGGTTGCCCAGGCGGCACATATCCCCGTGCATCTGGGTTCAATGGTGTATGCCATGCGCGATATCGCTGCGCGGTTTCAGTGGCGTGAGGGCGATGTGCTGATTTTCAATGATCCCTTTCTGGGAGGAACGCATTTGCCGGATGTCACGCTGGTGATACCGGTGTTCTGGGGTGCGCGACCGGGGGCTTTTGCAGTCAGCCGGGCACATCATGCAGATATCGGTGGCAAGACGCCCGGTTCGATGGGCGTACATCGGCATTTACAGGATGAGGGCTGCATTATTGCCCCGCAATTCTGGTTTCGTGATGGCAAGGAAAACCGCGCCTTATCTGCACGCTTTCGTGATGAAATGCGTTCGCCCGAGGAACGTTTCGGCGATTTGCAGGCCCAGCGGGCCGCCGGGGAACTGGGGGCGAAACGTTTGCGACAATGGCTGGCAGAAGATGAGGTAGAGCCTTTGTTTGATGCCCTGTTGCGGGTTTCCGAAGCATATGCCCTGCAGGCCATTGCACGGATTCCTGATGGCAGCTACAGCTTTGAGGACGTGCTTGAGGATGACGGGCTGGGCAGCGGGCCCTTGCCCATACGCGTGCAGGTTACCATACGTGGCGAGGAAGCGGAGGTCGATTTCAGCGGTACGGCGGCTCAAAGTCAGGGGCCGGTGAATTGTCCGTTCGCTGTGACGGCTGCTGCCGTTTATTATGTGTTCCGCTGTCTGATGCCAGGGCACACGCCGCAGACGGGCGCAGTTTTTCGTCCCATCCGGATTCTGGCACCGGCCGGTTCGCTGCTGCATGCAGGCAGGGGCGCGGCCGTGGCCGCCGGCAATGTTGAAACGAGTCAGCGGATTGTCGATGTCCTGCTCGGCGCTCTGGCGCAGGCATTGCCACGGCAGATTCCGGCGGCCGCACAGGGGACGATGAATAATGTGGTGTTTGGCAGTGCGGAAGATGACTGGGTTTATTATGAAACAATGGCCGGAGGCATGGGCGCCCATGCCGCAGGCAACGGCGCCGGTGCTGTTCAGTGTCATATGACCAACACGCGGAACACTTCGGTTGAAGTGGTGGAGATGCATTATCCGCTCAGAATTACCCGTTATGCGATTCGCAGGGGGTCCGGTGGCAATGGCCGGTTTGTCGGGGGAGAAGGACTGATTCGCCAGTGGCAGGTGTTGCGCCCCTGTCAGGTATCGGTGCTGAGTGAACGCAGGGTTTTCCGCCCTTATGGTCTGGCTGGCGGAGAGGCAGGCCAGGCCGGCCGCAACAGCATACGGGCGCAACGCGATGGTGAATGGCATGAGATGGAGGGCAAGTTCAGCCTGCCATTGCAGCCGGGAGATGTGTTGCGTGTGGAGTCGCCGGGCGGTGGCGGCTATGGCGAAAGCGGGGAGGCGTGATGCATATTCTGGGTATTGAAAGCTCCTGTGATGAGACGGCCGTTGCCATCTTGCGGGCGGATCATGGCTGCCGCGGGCAATTGCTGGCAGATCTGGTGGCATCGCAGATTGCCGTGCATGCCCGTTTTGGCGGTGTGGTACCGGAAATCGCCTCGCGGGAGCATTTGCGCGTCTTGCCGTCGCTGGTTGAGCAGGCATTGCAGCAGGCTGATGTGCAATGGAGCGATCTGGATCGCATTGCCGTGACAAATGGCCCGGGCCTGATGGGGGCGCTGCTGGTCGGTGTATCCTATGCGCGTGCTGCGGGATTCATTCACGGGATTCCGGTAATGCCGATCCATCATATGGAAGGACATTTGCTTGCGCCCGGTTTGAGCGAAGCGGGGCTGCCGGAGTTTCCCTTTATTTGTCTGCTGGTATCCGGCGGGCATACGATGCTGGTGCGGGTTGATGGCGTGGGGAAATATCGCATCATCGGCCGGACCGTGGATGATGCAGCAGGTGAGTGTTTTGATAAATGCGCCCGCCTGCTGCAATGCGGTTATCCCGGCGGCCCGGAAATTGCGCGCCTGGCGCAGGCCGGTGATGCGCAACGTTTTTCCCTGC
>WFNX01000026.1 GCA_015488375.1 Mariprofundaceae bacterium
AAAGGGCGAGTCATCCGGACATGTGCAGAAGGTCTTGGATATATTTCTCGACTGCGACGGCGATACGCTGTTATTGAAAATCGAACAAACCGGCCCGGCCTGTCACACCAATCGGGCATCCTGTTTTTATCGTCATCCGGAAGGCGGTGACTGGCTCATCGTGGAGGACCCTCTGAAATGAACACTGCTGATATTTTGCAGCGCCTAAGTGAGACCCTGGAAGCACGCAAACATGAATCGCCGGAAACATCCTATGTCGCCTCACTGTATGCCAAACCGGACAAAATGCTCGAAAAAATCGGCGAGGAAGCCGTCGAAACCATCATTGCCGCCAAAAACAATGATCGTGAACAAATCATCTATGAAACCGCCGACCTGTGGTTCCATACCATGGTCATGCTCAGTGCCAAAGACCTGTCGCCGGATGATGTACTCGCCGAGCTTGCGCGGCGTTTCGGCATTTCAGGTCACGAAGAAAAAGCCTCGCGCAATCGTTCGCACAAATAAAAGTCAGGAACTGTCAACCACCCCTGACCTGCATCAACGACTCCCTGCCGGTTCTGTCCGCCTTACCATGGCCTGAAGAGATTTCTTCACTTTCTTCGATCATCGACTGCATCCAATGCTCCTGAGATAGTATCCGCCCGGCTTTCGCTCACATATTGCAAGAATTCCCGGCGCGGAATTTCGCGTGCGCCGAGGCTGGCCAGGTGCGATGTATGAAACTGACAATCGATAAGTTTCCAGTTTTCCCGACAGGCCTTTTCGCACAGCCTGCACAATGCCATCTTTGAACCATCGATTATCCGGCTGAACATCGACTCGGCAAAAAAGATGCCATTCAGCCATACACCATACACGCCGCCGACCAGGGCATCGCCCTGCCAAACCTCCAGCGAATGCGCATAGCCGAGTGCATGCAGACGCGTATAGGCATGAATCATCTCCGGAAGAATCCAGGTGCCCGTTTCGCCCCTGCGCGGAATATGAGCGCAGGCGTCAATAACATCGGCAAAAGCCGCATCGAAAGAAAAACGATAGTCAGGCCGGCGCATGCGTCGCCTAAGCCGGCGTGAGGCATGAAACTCCGCAGGAAACAACACCATGCGCGGATCGGGCGACCACCACAGAATCGGCTCCCCTGCAGCATACCAAGGGAAAATCCCCTGCCGATAGGCGGCAAGCAGGGTCTCCGGCTGCAAATCGCCACCGGCAGCCAGCAAGCCTTCCGGGCCGGCCTCTGTCGGATCGGGAAACTCAACCATACTTCAAAGGTGACATGCCCGGCCATGCGATGCAATGCTCCGCTGTCATTGTTTTCCTGCCTTTGCTTGTTACATTTCCCTTTACCCGAAGCTCACAGGAGATGGCTGATGTCCGATTGTCTGTTTTGCAAAATCGCGGCCGGTGATATTCCGTCCGGCAAAGTTTATGAAGATGACGATGTCTATGCTTTCAAAGATATCCATCCCAAAGCGCCGACGCATGTACTGGTTATCCCCAGGCAACATATCGCCACACTGGCCGACTGCCACGATCCGGCCCTGCTCGGCACATTAATGGATCGGGCACGCATGATTGCCGATGATATCCTGCAACTGGCAGCAGGGTATCGTATTGTGATCAATGTTCGTGATGGCGGCGGACAGGAAGTCTTCCACCTGCATGTGCACATTCTGGGCAGCAAAAAACTTCCCTTTTGAATATGAAACGACCGCGCTCCCGGCTGACAGGGTTGCATGACAGCCTGGCGGCCGTGCTGGGCGAAGATTCACTGGAATTATTGACCAGTATTGCGCAGTTACGCCGGCACTGGCCGGATATCGTCGGCGCGATGATGGCGGCGCGCACGGAACCGGTCAGCATTGAACGCTTGAAGGATCAGGGGCTATGCCTGCTGATCGGCGTGGACCATCCGATCATGGCGCAACAAATCCGCTTCCTGCGCAACGATATCCGGCAGGCATGCTTCCGCCATGCGCGCGTGACAAATCTGCAACAAATCCGCACACGCATTCAGCCCGGTGCCGGCATCCGCAGCCAACAGCGGAAAATACGAAAAAAAGCGGTCCGTTTTGCCGCGAAACGCGCTATTGCCAAAGAACTGGCCAGCATCAAGGATAGCCGTCTGAAACGCGCCATGTTCGAGGCACGTATCGCCCAGATGGCCTTCGCAGAAGATTCAAAGCATGAGGAGAATTCATGAAATACATTTTTTCGATGTTACTGATTGCCGTATTCTCAGTGACGCTGATATCCGTTGATCAGGCCGATGCCCGTCGCTTTGGCGGTGGCATGAGCTTTGGCAAACAACGCATGGCCCAGCCCATGGCCCGACCGGGTGCGCCGCGCCAGGCAACAGCACAGCGAAATACAACCCAGCGTGGCAGTGCTCGAACCGGCCTGATGGGCGGCCTGGCCGGCCTGGCCATGGGCGGCATGCTGGGCGCCATGCTGTTTGGCGGCGCCTTTGAAGGCATCAACTTTTTCGATATCCTGGTCATCGGCGGCATCATCGCCCTGATCATCATGTTTTTACGCAGGCGCGCGATGCCCGCAGCAGCCTATGCCGGCCATACTGCGCCGATGAGCAATCCGGATTTTAATCCCCCGTCCGCCACGGTTCGCGCGGTCCGTCCGGATATCGACGAAAAGCACTTCACCCAGGCGGCAAAAGACATCTATATCCGCATGCAAAAGGCCTGGGACAGCGGCGACATTGAAGACATCCGGTGCTTCTGCACGCCTGAAGTCGCCGACCTGATTGCCGAGGAAATGCGCAAGGGCGGCGTGCATGAAACCGAAGTCGGCATGCTTAATGCGGAAATCATCGACAGCTGGCTTGAAGCTGACCATGAATGGGTCGCCGTGAACTTCACAGCCATGTTGCGTGAAAAAACCTGTGACACGAATGGCGCCACGATCAAGGATCGCAGTGAAAACGTAAATGAAACCTGGATATTCAAACATGATCCGGATTCAACGGATCCGACCTGGTATCTGGCCGGCATTCAGCAGGCCTGATCCTGTAACATTCCCGTATACGGCCGGACATCTGTCCGGCCGTTTTACTTGCATGCGTCCGCCTTCGCTATAATAGAAGTATGATTACGAAGCTTCTTTGGCAGCGCTGGCTGCTGTATCTGGCCGGAGTGATATTTCTGCTGGTTGCCATAGCGCATATCACACGTTTTGTTATGCGGGCGCCGCTGATTCTCGGCTCCTGGCATGTTCCGCTGTGGGGCAGCCTGCTGGCGGCTTCTGTTGCCCTGTTACTGGCCTGGTGCTATTTCCGCGCTGCCTCAGGGAAGCAATAGCGAACGCCAGTTTTCCGGCCAGACTGCCCGCAGATCAAGTTCCCGGCCGGTCACCGGGTGCACAAAACGAAGACGCCATGCATGCAATGCCAGCCCCTTCCCTCCCATCTTCCGGAACCGGCGATTGTCTTCCTGACGGCCATATTTGCCATCACCCAAAATCGCATGGCCTTCGCCGGCCAGCTGAACACGCAGCTGATGCGTACGACCGGAATGCGGTTTGAGGGCGATCAGTGCATAATCAAAGCCGTCACGGGTCAGTTCCATCATCACCTGATAATCGGTAACGGACTCCTTGCCATCATCCCTGTGTTGCACCATGCGCTCCCCGCCGCGCACGACGCCCTTGCTCAATCTGGAGCGCATGCATCCGGCTGAGGCGAAAGGATGACCGGCAATCAGTGCAACATAGACTTTCTGCATGTCCCGCTCACGAAATGACTCGGTCAGCGAACGCAGGGAGGCCAGCGTCTTGGCCATCAGCAACACACCGGAGGTGTCACGATCAAGCCGGTGTGCCAGACGCAGCTCAGGCACATCACGCAAGGTTTTCAGCCCCTCGATCAGGCCTGCCTGATAGCCGCTGCCTCCATGCACCACCATGCCCGCCGGCTTGTACACCGCCAGCAACGATTCATCCTCATACAACGTTTGCAATTGTTCAATTCGCCGTAACAGCGTGGCCGGCAGCGCAGATGGAGGCGTTTCCGCATGGCCGCTGTCGCGCAGGCTGGCTGGCAAAAACACCTGATCGCCTGCCTGTACGCGCAATTCCGGCCGGGCGCGTTTTTTATTCACCCGTACATTACCCTTGCGAATCAGACGCAGAATCAGCGCCCGCTTTTCACCGCCAAGGCGACGTATCAGCACCCGGTCCAGACGACTGTTTTGTTCGTCATCACTAATATGCAACAGGCTCTGTGCCCTGTTTTCTCTTGCCAAACCCAACCTCTTTCGGCTATCGTTTCCGGCCGTGCGTTAGCTCCGTGAAGCCACCACGTCCCTGTTGTCGCAAGCGTAATGCGTTGCACCAAGGATTCCCAGACTGGACCTGATGGCCATCGCTGGAATTGATGAGACAAGAATCCTTTTCCGAGATCGGGCCGGGTGGACGACCAGTCACGTTTGAGCTGGCACTAAAACATTGTGTTCCGAGGTTTGCACCAGTAGCCGGGAAACCATTTGCCGGCATTGGTCATTACTGATAACCCGATGTCTCAGTGTGAGACATTATACATTCGTGCAAACATTCGTGAACGCCAAAAGGATGATGGCGTGACAAAAAAACTCATGCTGATCAACGCGCAGCACGAAGAAGAAAGCCGCGTCGCGATCGTTGAAGACGGATATCTGCATGAACTGGATATCGAATCGGCCCAAAAGGTCTTAACCAAAAGCAATATTTACAAAGGGCGCATCACCAAGGTTGAAGGCAGCCTGCAGGCGGCATTTGTCGAATACGGTGCCAATCGGCAGGGCTTTCTGCCTATCAACGAAATTCATTCCGACTACTGGAAAGAAGGCGTGGATAAAACCGCCGATGCGCGCAAGCTGAATATTCAGGATATTCTGGAACCGAAACAGGATATTCTCGTGCAGGTGGTCAAGGAGGAACGCGGCAACAAGGGCGCGGCCCTGACCACCTATATCTCACTGGCCGGACGCTATCTGGTGCTTAGTCCGAACACCCAGCGGGCCGGTATTTCGCGCAAACTTTCCGACGAAGAACGCAAGGTCATGAAGGCCATCATTGCACAGCTGGAAGTTCCCGACACGATGGGACTGATCGTGCGCACTGCCGGCAAGGATCAGACGCTGGAGGCCCTGCAGCGCGACTATAACTATCTGCGCCGTTTATGGGATGAAATCCGCATCAAGAGCGAATCGGCACCTTCACCCACCCTGATTTATCTTGAGGGTGACCTGGCCACGCGTGCCATCCGGGATCACTTCACCGAGGATATCAACGAAATCTGGGTTGATAATCACGAGATTTACTCCCGTACCAAGCAGTTCGTCCATGCCGTGCTGCCAGGCAAGGAAAAACTGGTCAAGCTGTATCGCGGCAAGAAACCGTTATTTCGTCATTACAATATCGAAGCGCAATGCGAGGAAATCCATGAGCGGGAGATTCGTCTGCCCTCGGGAGGCTCCATTGTTCTTGATCCGACCGAGGCCCTGACGGCCATTGACGTCAACTCCTCCCGAGCCACCAAAGGCCGGCATATCGATGATACGGCACTGGCCACGAACCTGGAGGCAGCCGAAGAAATCGCCCGCCAATTGCGTATTCGTGATATCGGCGGCCTGATCGTTATCGACTTCATTGATATGAATTCGCGCAAACATAATCAGCAGGTGGAAGAAACGCTGCGACGTGCCTGCAAGGGCGACAAGGCACGTGTCCAGTTTGCCCGTATTTCCCGTTTCGGCCTGCTGGAAATGTCACGCCAGCGCATTCACCCCTCGGTTCGGGAAACAACCACTGAACCCTGTGCCCGTTGCCAGGGTCGTGGCTTTGTGCGCACCGTGGAATCCATGGCTCTGCAGATGCTCACCCGCATGGAAGACTGGGCGGAGGCAGGCAAGAAACCGACGCTTGTCATTCAGGTTCCTTCCGATACCGGTGAATACCTGATGAATAACAAACGGCAATCCATTGCACGCATCGAGGAAGTTTACGATGTGCAAATCACGCTGCAAATCCGCAAGGATCTGGAGATTCCGCATTATCGCATCGAACGTCAGTGGAACGAAAACAACCAGCAGCGCGTCGAAGTGCTCGAAGACACGATGAAAAACAAACGGCCGCCGCGCAGCGGCCGTAAACTGAAGCCGCTGAAGCCGGTGGTTGGTATTCCGACGCCGCCGCCGGAAAAGAAAGCGCCGGCAGAAACAAAGCCGAAGAAGACACTGAATCCGCTGACCAGGCTGATACGCCTGATTGTCGGCGACAAGGAAAAGGAAGAAACACCGCAGGAAACGGCTGTACAGGAAGCAGAAGCACCGGCAACCGCACCCTCGCGCAATCGCCGCAGAAGGCGGTCCGGCAATCGCTCCGGCAACCGCAACGCGCAGAGTCAGCAGCGCAGTCGCAATACCCGGGAGGATGCGGAGACGCCTGCCGCGCAGGAGCGCAATATCGATGACAAGGCGACGGAACAGGATGAGGATAACCCGCAACACCGGAAGCCAAACAGACGGCGTCGCAGAAGAAAGCCTCAGCAGAAAAACGAACAGGGGTCGGGTGAAAACGCCAACAGCAGCGAGCAGGACAGCTCCCGAAACCCGCCTGATCAGCAAGCGCAGGCGACGGACAGCGATAATGCGGAAAAACCCAAACGTCGCCGCCGGCGTCGGCGTCCGCGCAAGCCGGCTGCAGATGCTGCCGCCAGTGGCCAACAGGATGATAAACCCGTGAATTCCGAGCGTACGGAATCCGGGAATACCTCCGCACCGGAGAACAGGGAAGCACCGGCAACCGCTCCGACGACTGAAAACGGAGGTTCATGAAGCTGGCCGAATCGCCCTGTGAACTGACCGTCACGTCAGCCCAGCACGGGCAACGGCTGGATACCGTGTTGTCAGCCTGCAGTGGCCTGTCGCGCAGCAGAATCCGGCAAATGCTGGAGCAGGGTCTTGTGCAGGGGCCGGCGGAAAAACCTTCGGCCAGGGTCAAAAGCGGTGAAACCTATCGCTGGACAGTGCCCGAAACGCGCCCGCTGGATCTTGTTGCTGAGGATATTGCACTGGATATCCTTTATGAAGATGAGCATCTGATCATCATCAACAAGCCTGCCGGTATGGTCGTGCATCCCTCACACGGCCATGATCGCGGTACACTGGTGCATGCACTGCTGCACCATTGCCCTGATCTTCCCGGCATCAACGGCATCGAACGTCCGGGCATTGTTCATCGCCTGGACAAGGATACCTCAGGCAGCATGGTTGTCGCCAAAACCGAGGTCGCACATCAGCGCCTGACCGCAATGTTTGCCGCCCATGATTTAACGCGCCAATATCTGGCATGGTGCCGCGGCACACCCGCCTGGCAGCACAGAACAATCGAGCTGCCGATTGCCCGGCATCCGGCGCATCGCCAAAAAATGGCGGTGGTTGCACAGGGGCGTCATGCCGTCACCGAAGCGGAGACAGAGGCGCGCCATGGCCCCTTCTGCCGTCTTCGCCTGACACTGCACACCGGCCGTACACACCAGATCCGGGTACATTTATCGCATATCGGCCTGCCTTTACTGGGTGATCCGGTCTATGCACGCCGTTTCAACCCGGGCAAGGATATTCCGCCCGCAGTGCGTGAAGCCCTTCGGCATCTGCACCGCCAGGCACTGCATGCCGAAATACTGGCATTCGAGCACCCGCTCAGCGGGCAGATGCTCAGTGTTACCGCACCGTTACCCGATGATTTGCAGCAGCTTGCTGATGCCCTGACCCATGCCTACCGGTAAGCCCGGCATCATCCGTTCACCCCTGTTTTCCGCCCATGGTCTGCATGCACTGTTTACCACGCGGCAGGGCGGTGTCAGCTCCGCACCGGGCGACAGTTTCAACTTCGCGCCCTCGGCATTCAATCCGGCGGAAGATGTCGAACACAATCTGCAACACCTGATCCAGGCCGTGCCATTGCCATGTTCTCCCAAACGCCTGCAACAGGTACATGGCAACAGGGTCATCCGTTGCCATCGCCATACAGTGGACGGGGAACAGGCTGATGCGCTGTTCACGTCGGAGGCCGATCTCCCGCTGGCCGTACAGACAGCCGACTGTCTGCCCGTGCTGCTGGCCGATCCCGTGCATGGACTGGTCGCAGCCGTTCATGCCGGCTGGCGGGGTACGGCTGCCGATATTGTCGGTCGAACAGTGCAGGCCATGAGCAAGGCCGGCGCTTCAATTACGGATATGCTGTCCACCCTGGGCCCGTGCATCGGCGCATGCTGTTTTACAATTGATGAAGCCTGTGCCTCGACGCTGGGAGAACAAAGTATCTATCGGCCTCACATCACCCGTCACAACCATGGCTTTTCGGCCGATCTTGCCGCCATGAATCGCGCCCGCCTGCTACAGCTAGGCCTGCTGCCCGAACAGATTGAATGCCTGCATCAATGTACTTCATGCCACCGCGATCGTTTTTTCTCCCACCGCCGCGACCACGGCAACACAGGACGTCATCTGGCCGTTGTCGTTCGCCCCTCATGCACCTAGAGTTTGTCCATGTTACGTTATTTCTGGATTTTCGGACTTGTGTTCCTGTTATCTTCCTGTGCCAGCGACCTTAAGCATCAGGGCACCGCTGAAGAAGATTATGCCTATGCCCAGCACCTGCTGGATGAAGGAAGGTATGATATCGCCAATCAGTACCTGGAACACTATGATGAACACCATCCCTACAGCCATTATTCCATTCAGGCAGAACTGTTACGCATTTTTGCGGCTTACAAAAATGGTGAATACATTCTTTCCGAAACCCTCAGCAACCGTTTTATCGATCGTCATCCCCGTCACCCCAACGTCGATTATGCCAAATATATGCTGGGCATGAGCTATTATCATCAGATCACCAAGGCCGAGCGCGATTCCACCCAGACCCAGAATGCCATTCAGGCATTTAACCGCCTGATCAGGGAGCATCCTTCCTCCAGCTATGCCAAGGATGGCGCATCACGATTGCAAATGCTTTACAATCGGCTGGCTGCCCATGAACTCGCAATCGGCATGCATTATTATGACCGGGAGCGCTATGTCGCTGCGGCCAATCGTTTCCAGTACATTGTCGATCATTATGAAATCACCCCGTCGATTGAGGAGGCGCTGTACTATCTGGCCTCATCCTATGACAAACTGGGCCTGCATGATGAAGCCAGGGACATTGCCACACTGTTGCGTTATAACTATCCCCACAGTGAATGGAGTGACGAGGCAGGCGAGTTTCTCTGATTTAAGGCTGTAACCGGGCCTAACGGCTCCGGTAATAACGATCTGCCGCGTAAAGATCGGCCGGGCGACCAATATCGAACCAGTGGCCATCATGATGATATCCCCGGCACTGTTGCCGCTCCATGCAGTCCCGGATGCAGGCCAGCAATGAAAAGCACTCACCCGCCGGCCACCGATGTAACACCGCAGCCGACCAGAGGGAAACACCGGCAAAGGTCAAACGCCTGCCCTGACAACACGTGACCTGCCCGCCATGCAAACAAAAATCCCCTGATGCATGATGCAAGGGGTTATCCACCAGGGCCAGCACAGCTCCCTGCCGGGGCAGGCACCCCGCCAGTTGCTGCACATCGATATCGGCCTGGATATCCGCATTATGCACCAGCAGGGCCTCGCTGGCCGGCAACAGTTCCATGGCCTGGCGCACACCACCGCCGGAATCCAGCAATGCCGGTTCATGACTGTAAACCACGCGCGCGCCAAAACGTCTGCCATCGCCGATGGTTTCGCGCAACATCGCCGCATGATGGTGCGTATTAATGGCAATATCGCGAATTCCTGCCGCCACCAGGCGGCGCATGATGCGGATAACCGAGGCCTCGCCGGCGATCTGCATCAAGGCTTTGGGGCGCCGATGCGTCAGCCATTTCAGCCGCGTGCCAAGACCGGCCGCCAGAATCACCGCGCATTCGATATTTGCTGTCACGATGTCTTCCTGCCGGCGCGGAGCAAACCCCATACATTGATGCCGGTCCAGGCAAGTTCCAGCACAATCAATCCTGCATTGCGATACAGCAATGCCAGCCATAACAGACACAAGCCACCGAGCAGGCTGACAGAAAAATAAAAACGCTTTTTTTCCGGCCTGGCAACCATGACACCATAGGCAAACAGAATCAGCCAGGCCCCCAGCATGCCCAGTATCTGTTCAAGCGCATACCCGCCTGTGTCCGCATTCATGTACGTTGCAATGCGGCAAGCAACTGCGGCATGATCTCCAGCGTAGCCTGCCGACCTTTCTCAATTTCTTCCTTCGGGCGGGAAAAATCATGCCACTGCGTGTAGGCCACCAGCGGCTCAATCAGGATATCGGCATACTGTTTCTCATAGCGCCGAAGATATAATGATTTGATTTGCGAGGACCAGTCCAGCATGCCATAGACATTAGCCGGTTCATAATCATCCAGCGGCCGTGAACCGACATTGACCGCAACCACCAGTTGCTCCTCCGAAGCCAGCATGCTTGCCTCCCGGGCCGGAATTTCGGAAGCCAGACCGCCATCCATATATTTTTCATCCGCAATCCTGACTGGTTCAAATACGCCCGGAATCGCCATACTGGCAGCAATCGCCCGACTCAGGGCCACGCCATGCTGCTGCGAAAAAATACGACATTCGCCACAGGGAAACTGTACCGCTGTAATAAACAGGGGGATTTTTACAGCCGAGAAATCCTTGCCGCCGGTAAACAACTCGGCAACCTCATACAACACCTGCACATCCGCAAAGGCCATATCCGTTGCCGCCTTGGTGTACATAACAGTTTGCCTGGCCGCCGACACAAAACGTGACAACCAGCTTTCATCCGGATGGTCGGCTTCCTCAATAACAGGCAATTCCAGGCGATGGAAAGGTTCGGACTGAAGATATTCCAGTGCCTGCTCCTGAATACTGGCCGCACTGTTACCCATCGCATACATCGCCCCAAACAAGGCGCCAATGCTGGTGCCGATAATGGCATCCGGCACCAGATCATGCTGCTCCAGAACATCAAACACGCCCAGGTGCGCCAGCCCGCGACCACCGCCACCGCCCAGGGCCAGGACAAAGCCGCTTTTTTTCTTTGCCGATCGATGCCCGTGCGGAAACCACTGCTCCCAGATACTCATGCTGCCTCCGGCAACCGTGCCGCCTGCTCAAGCCGGACAAGCAATTGTTGCATTTCCTCCGTCGTCAATGGCTGACCGTCCTTACCAACGAGAAAAAATACATCAACAGCCCGTTCGCCAAATGTGGATATCGCCGCATTGCGGATATTGTACCCTTCCCTGCTGATCGTATAGGTCAATCGCGCCAGCAATCCGGGATGATCCGCCGTGCTCACCTCGATAGCCGTCTGCCTTGATGAGGCTTCCGGCAAATGCCGAACTCGCACCGGCACATGCTCCATCAGAATATGTTTCCTGTGGCGGATACTACGGGGCTCCTGTAACCCCTGATACTCATCGAGTATATTGCAAATGCGCTTTTCAATACGTTGCAGGTCCGTCGCTTCATCAAATGCCTGCCCGTCTGCACTTTGCACGTGGAAGACATCCAGAGCCCGTCCATCGTACAGTTCAAAGGCCTGAGCCGCAATAATACTGACATGACCTGAACTCATGACATCGGCAAGCGTTGCCAGCAAACCTGGCCGTTCGTCCGTCACAACCATAATCAACGTCTCACAACGCTTGCTATCCACCCAACTGGCCACTCTGCGTCTGCCCTGACTGGCAACTATCAGCTCCATGATTTGCGCCAGCTGATGCGGCGGAAAATGGGTCAGACAACGCCGGGGAATCAGGGACACGGCCTTATCAAGCAATGTTTCATCCAGTGACAGCTTGTCGCGTGCTGCCTGCACACGAATTTTCAGCATTTCTTCCGCTGACTTGCTGCGTATATGATCGCCACGAAAATAACGCTGGGTGGCCTGATACAACTCCCGCAGCAGGGTTCCCTTCCAGTCATTCCATACATTCGGCCCCACGGCAGCAATATCGGCCACGGTCAATAATAAAAGATAATCCAGCCGCCCCGCGTCACCCACCAGATCAGCAAATTTACGGATAACCTCAGGGTCGGATAAATCACAGCGCTGGCTGGTCACGGCCATTGTCAGGTGCTCCCGCACCAGCCATTCGACCAGTGCCGAAGCATCGACGTTCAGCTCCATGCGCTGGCAGAAACGACGCGCCAGCATGGCGCCGTTGTGCGAATGATCTCCCGGCATGCCCTTGGCGATATCATGGAAAAGCAGGGCCAAGTAAAGCAATTCGGGACGGTGAATCTTGTAAATCACCTCGGCTGCCAGGTCCAGACGTTGCGGACGCTCGCCATGAATAAAATTGCGTGCTTCACCAACAGCACGAATCGTATGCTCATCGACTGTATAGGCATGATAACGATTGAACTGCCCTAACCCGACCACATGCCGAAACTCCGGAATATAGCGCCCCAGCACGCCGGTATCGTTCATTTCCTTCAACGTCCAGTGCACATTGCGTTTGGCGCGCAAAATGGCCATGAAATGCTCTCTGGCATCGGGATGCCGGCGAAAATCATCATCAATCAGCAATACATCCTCGCGGATCTGGCGCAAGGCCGTGCTGGAAAGCCGCCGCCGGCCTTCCTGGGCGATATGAAAAATGCGCAGCAGTCGCAGACGATCCTCCTGAAACACCCGTTCATGGGCAATACCCACCCGGTCTCCCTGCAATGTAAATCCATCACCGATATCCTTCTTCCATGAAAACAGCCTGGGATTCAGCAGTTCATCAAAATGCATGGTTAACAGCCCGCTGACACGTGCCAGCCGGCCGGCATGACGGAAATAGTCCTTCATGAAAACTTCCACTGCGGGCCGCCCCTCAGCCGGCTGATATCCCATGCATTCGGTCAGGGCCATCTGCAATTCGAAGCTCAGCCTGTCCACACCGCGCCCGCTCTCCAGGTGCAGGCCTGTCCGACAACGCAACAGAAAGTCCCGGGCGGTCAGCAGATGCTCCAGTTCCCGTGGTGATAACACACCATGTTCCGTTAACCCCTCGGCATCCCGGATGTCATACCATGCACGCGCCATCCAGAAAATCGACTGAACATCACGCAAGCCGCCCTTACCCTCCTTGATATCCGGTTCCATCAGGAAGGCGGTATCACCACTGCGCAAATGTCGTTGTTCAACCTCGGCGCGTTTGACACGAACAAACTTTTTGTATTGTCGCCGAAAAAACGATTCCAGTTGTTCATCCATGGCGTGATAATGTTCACCTGTACCATCTAACAGGCGTGACTCCAGCGATGCCGTTGCCGCATCCCAGTCGTTCTGAATATGCTCCAGTGACTCCTTGACGCTGCGCACAGCATAGCCGACCTTGGCTCCCATATCCCACAACGCATAAAGGAATGCCTGGATTTCCTCATTCACATGTTCATCGACCCGTTCCGGCACCAGCAGCCAGAAATCCCAGTCCGAGAATGGTGCCAGTTCCGCACGCCCGTACCCGCCTACCGCCACCAGATCAACACAGGTCGATGCCGTCGGGGCATGCTGCCGCCAGAGATCCGCGACGATCTCATCCACCCCGTCGCTCATCATGCGACACAACACACTGCCGTCCTGCCCCTGCCGAAAGGACTCCCGGATCGTGTCATGCAAGGCTTGCAGCCGGGCCTTAGGCTGACTCATGGGCTTGCACCTCCTGTTTCAGTTCCGCCAGCAAATTCAGGGCATCCAGTGGCCGCAAATGATTCTCGTCCACCTCGGCCAGACGCTCAGCGATGCGTTGCAAATGCCTGAGTTCCTGTTCCTTTCTGCGTTGTTCCGCAACAGCAAACAATCCCAGCTGCGTTTTACCCTTTTCTGCCGCCAGTTCCGAATCATGCTCCAGACGAAACAGGTGTTCACGCGCGCGCTTGATCACGTCCCGCGGCATACCGGCCAGCTGCGCAACGGCAATGCCGTAGGACTGATCGGCGGCATCCTCAATCACGCGATGCAGAAACACGACCTGCCCGTTCCATTCACGCACAGTCACCGAGGCATTGAATGCCGCCTCGTACTGATCTGGCAGTTCCGTCAGCTCATGATAATGGGTGGCAAACAGGGTCAGCACATCTTCGCTGGCCACCAGCTTTTCAGCTACCGCCCAGGCAATGGCCATGCCGTCCCAGGTGCTTGTTCCACGGCCGATTTCATCAACAATCACCAGTGAACGTGGCTCCAGTTGATTGAGGATCGTTGCGGTTTCCATCATCTCCACCATAAATGTCGAACGCCCGCTGGCCAGTTCATCACCGGCACCGACACGCGTGAAGATTCGCCTGGTTAATGGAATACGCGCACTTTCCGCCGGCACAAAGCAACCGGTATGAGCCAGCCATACAATCCAGGCGACCTGCCTCATATAGGTTGATTTACCCCCCATATTCGGACCGGTCAGCAACATGAAACGACGGGATTTCAAATCCATATGCGTATCATTGGTGACGAATTCTTCTCGCCCCAGCGCCTGCTCGACCAGTGCATGCCGTCCGGCCTGAATCTGCAATTGTCGGCCCTGATGCACATCCGGTCGCACGTAACGATAGTTCCGCGCCAGCCAGGCAAAACAGGAAAGCACATCCAGCATGGCCACCGCTGCAGCGGCCTGCTGAATCGCCGCGGCCTGCTGGCTGATCCGCTGACACAATTGTTCAATCAGCCAGCTCTCCCTGCTCATTGCCTGATCACGGGCACCCAGAATTTCCGATTCAAAGCGATGCAATTCGTCGGTAATAAAACGTTCCGCATTGACCAGCGTCTGCTTGCGCACATAGTCCGCCGGCGCATGTTCGGCCTGTGCCTTCGAAATTTCGATAAAATAGCCAAACACCTTGTTATATTTGACGCGAAGATTGGCCAGCCCTGTCCGCTCCCGCTCACGGGCTTCATATTCTTTCAGCCAGGCTCCGGCATCATCAGCCAGCTTGCGCAGCCGGTCCAGTTCCGCATCGTAGCCGGCGCGAATTACGCCACCATCCCGAAATACAGCCGGCGGCGTTGCCTCGATCGCCGCATCCAGTTCTGTCGCCAGCTCCTCCAGACCACTCATTGCCCGGCGCATGTGTTCAAACAGACCGCTGCGTTCGCCGATTGCCTGCACCAGTTCCGGCAGGGCCATCAGACTATCGGCCATCCCCCTGAAGTCTCTCGGCAAGGCACGCCCCAGCAACAGCCGTGTCAGCATACGTTCCATATCACGAATATTCGACAGTGTCTCCAGAATCGCCTGCTGTGCCTCCGCATCGTCCAGCAAGCTCTGCACCGCATCCTGACGTGCCTGAATCATTGCCGTATCCAGCAAGGGGAAATTCAGCCACTGGCGCAGCATGCGGGCACCCATGGCCGTCCCTGTCTGATCGATGACGGCCAGCATGCCGGCTTTCGCATCACCATTCATGCCGCAGTGCAATTCCAGATTACGCCGTGAACGCGCATCAATACGCATAAAATCGGCATGCTCTCTGAACACCGGCAGTTCGGCATGCGCCAGCGCACCTTTCTGGGTCTGCTCCAGATAAACCAGAATCGCACCGACTGCCGCACTGACCGCCAGATGCTGCTGCAAATTCAGCGCATCCCAATCCGACACGCCAAAATGCATTTGCAGTTTCTCCCGCGCCACCGCGGCACTGAAGCTCCAGTCACCCGGATGTGCCGCACTGCAATTGAGTACATCCGGCTTTTCCTGCCCGTTCATTAACAGAATTTCCGCCGGGCGTAATACCTCCAGATACTCATCCAGAGCGGATGACTGCTCACCCTCATACAGCAACCAACGGCCGGTCGAGACATCCAGTGCCGCCAGCCCCCATGCATTATCCGTATAGAACAAGGCTGCCAGAGGCGCCGACTGCTGTTGCGGCAACAGTTCGGACTCGGTAATCGTGCCGGGCGTAACCACACGCACTACTTCCCGCCGCACAGGTCCTTTCTTGCCATCAGGCGGCTCCATCTGTTCACAAATCGCCACGCGCATGCCCGCCCGAACCAGTCGGGCCAGATAGGTTTCGGCCTGATGCCATGGCACACCGGCCATGGGAATATCCTGTCCGCCCGACTTGCCGCGTTTGGTCAACGTGATATCCAGAATATCCGCAGCCACACGCGCATCATCAAAGAACATTTCATAGAAATCGCCCATGCGATAGAACAAAAGACAATCGGCATACTCGGCCTTGATTGCCAGGTACTGCTGCATCATCGGCGTATGTTTCGGAGAATCGGACATCTTGCTCATCGCGCATAATGTAGCATGCAGCATCATCTTGCACAGCCATCAATACGCTGCCATTCGCTGTCTGCAATCAAATTCCGGCTTGTGCATTCACTCGTTTCGGCATACGTTGAAGACAGACCATCGACGGAGGTGCAATGGAATACAGTTATCTGAATGATACCCTGATCATCCTGCTGGCCACGGTGGGCATCATGATGCTGTTTCTTCACCTGCATATTCCGGCAGTGCTCGGTTATTTCGCCGTCGGCATGATGGTAGGCCCCTACACCCTGGGCCTGGTGAACGACGTTGAACATATTCGCGTGCTGGCGGAATTCGGGGTGGTCTTTCTGATGTTCAGCATCGGCCTGGAGTTTTCTGTCGCGCAATTACGGCGCATGAAAAACATCGTGCTGGGCCCGGGCAGTGGCCAGGTACTGGCGACTGCGACTTTGACCACGCTGATTGCTGTAGCCATGGGCATGCAAGCGGCAAGCGCGCTGGTACTTGGCGGCATTATCGCCATGTCTTCCACGGCTCTGGTTATCAAGGCGCTGACCGATCAGGCAGAGCTGCATACCCGCCACGGTCGCAACAGCCTGGGTATTTTGCTGTTTCAGGACATCATGGTCGTACCGTTCCTGATTCTGGTGTCCATGCTTAGCAGCACCGGCCAGGCCGACACATTGACGGTACTCAGAGCCCTGTTTGAAGGTATCCTGGCTCTCGTCCTGTTTTTTGCCTTTGGTCGCTGGATTCTTCGCCCCCTGTTCCGCCAGGTATCCCGTTTTCAGTCCGCTGAATTATTCACACTTACGGCGCTGCTGGTCGTACTCGTCTCCGCCTGGCTAACCCACCGCGTCGGCCTGAGTTTTGCACTGGGCGCATTTCTTGCCGGGGTGATGCTCAGCGAAACAGAGTTCCGTCACCAGATGGCGTCGGAAATCCGTCCTTTCCGGGATGTTCTGCTCGGCCTGTTTTTCATTACCATCGGGATGATGCTTGATTTCACCGGACTGCCTGAAATCTGGCCGTCGGTTCTGTTGCTGTTCATCGCGCTGATCACGCTTAAAACGCTCATCACCTTGCTTTTCTGCCGTCTCGGCGGCTGCAATACCGCTGTATCCCTGCGCACCGCTTTAATTCTCGCGCATGGCGGCGAATTCGGTTTTGCCATCCTGATCCTGGCCATGGATGGCAACATTTTCAGTGCCGGCGAAGGACAAACCGTGCTCGCAGCCATGCTGCTGAGCATGATCGTTGCGCCACCGATTATTCGTTACAATGGCCTGATCGCCGCCCGTCTTATGCCTGAAGCCATGAAAAAAAGCCGCGAGGAAATACGCCGTAAAATCAGCGAAAAATCCCGTTCCCTGCAGCACCATATTATCGTCTGTGGCTATGGCAGAATCGGCCGGCATACGCTGAAGCTGCTGCATGAACATCACCTTCCCTGTCTGGCTATTGAACTTGATCCAGAAAAGGTTCGGCAGGGCGTGGCCGATGGTGCACCGGTCTCCTATGGTGATGCAGGCAGTCTTGAACTGCTGCGGGCCTGCGGCCTTTCACGCGCGGCAGCGCTGGTTATCAGCCCGATCGATTTTAATACCACCATGAAAATCATTCGCCGTGTACGTGCCGTTGAGACCGATATTCCCATCATCGTCCGCACGCGCAAGGAAATACACCTCTATCAGTTCTACCAGGCAGGTGCGACCGAAGTCGTTGCCGACACCTTCGGCAGCGATCACATGCTCACAGCAGAACTGTTGCAATCGCTGGGCATCCTTGAAAGTGGAGACTAGGAGTCTGTCGGACTTTCTTCCAGCACCCATGCTGATATAGTTTTCTGTAATGTGGGAGGCTGGTTTATGTCAGTGAGATTTCGTTTGATCAATCGCAGCACGCCATATTTGTTGCCGCCGTCGATAGACGAGTGGCTGCCCGAGAGTCACCTTGCCCGGTTTGTCGTTGATGTGGTGAATCAGCTTGACACCTCAGAGATTGAACGGAGCTACTCAGGTCGAGGCAGTGACCCGTGGCATCCGAAGTTGATGATAGCGCTGTTGTTTTATGGCTATGCGACGGGCGTATTTTCGAGTCGCAAACTTGAGCGAGCCTCATACGATTCGGTGGCCTTTCGTTATATCTGTGGCAATGAGCATCCCGATCACGACAGCATTGCCACCTTCCGCCGCCGTTTTCTGCCCGCGCTTGAGCGGTTGTTTGTGCAGATACTGCATGTTGGCAGTGAGATGGGGTTATTCAAGCTGGGCAACGTCAGTCTGGATGGCACCAAGGTGAAAGCAAATGCGAGCAAGCACAAGGCATTAAGCTGGAAGCATGCGTGCAAGCTGGAAGAACAGTTTGAGGCCGAGGTGAAGGAGCTGCTGCGTCTGGCCAATGAAGCGGATGCATCGGAACTTCCGGACGGATTCAGCATTCCCGAAGAGCTGGCGATCCGGGAGAAGCGCCTGTCGGCCATCCGGGATGCGAAACAGAAGATTGAACAGAGAGCGGCCGAACGGGAAGCTCGCGAACGTGCCGAGTATGAAGAGAAGCTGGCCAGACGCGAAGCGAGGGAGAAGGCCACGGGTAAGAAGGCGCGCGGCCGTGCTCCCGTTCCTCCCGAGTCAGGCCCGAAGGATAAGGATCAGGTGAGCCTGACCGACGAAGAGTCACGCATCATGCCTGTTTCCGGCGGTGGCTTTGAGCAGGCGTATAATGCACAGGCGGCCGTGGATATGGAGAGTATGATTGTGGTGGCCGCAAATCTTTCGCAGAACCCCAATGACAAACAGGAGGTGGAGCCGGTACTGGAAACGCTGGACAGCCTTCCCGAACAGCTGGGTAAGGTGGAAACCATCGTCGCAGATACAGGTTACTTCAGCGAGAACAACGTCAATGCCTGTCAGGCAAAGAGCATCCAACCACTGATCGCACACGGACGACAGCCGCATCATCCACCGTTGAATGAACGTCTTGAGCAACCCGGAGAACAGACCGCTGAATGCAGTGATCCGGTGGTGAATATGAAGCAGCAGCTACAAAGCGAAGAAGGCAAGTCGCTCTATGCCAAACGCAAAACAACTGTCGAACCGGTATTTGGCATCATCAAGCATGTGATGGGCTTCAGGCAATTCCTGATGCGCGGAAAGGAGAAGGTCAAAGGCGAGTGGAATCTCGTTTGCATGGCCTGGAATATTCGCCGCATGTTTGCTCTCCAGGCCGCATAATGCGGATCAATCGTTTGCCTGCAGGGGCTGAACAGGTGAAATCAGGGCAAATGACCGTGCCATGTCGCAGCGACTATGCGTCAGGTCTTTTTCAACAAGGCGAAGCCTCAAGAAAGGAGGCTTGTCGGCTTCAAGTCCGACAAACTCCTAGGGCCTGTTAACAGGCCCTAACCGCGCGCTGCACCGGCGCAAAGCTTTTACGATGCCATGGGCAGGGACCATGCTCCTGCAGAGCCTGCAAATGTGTTTTCGTCCCGTAGCCCTTATGTGCGGCAAAGCCATATTCGGGATAATGCAGCGCAAGCCATCGCATCATGCGATCCCGTATCACCTTGGCTACAATGGATGCGGCCGCAATCTGCTGCACACTGTCGTCACCACCGATCACGGACTCAGCCGGTATGTGCAGGGAGGGGATGCGATTCCCGTCCACCATCACCTTTGCCGGCTCAATACGCAAACGCTCCACGCAGCGACGCATGGCCAGCATCGTGGCATGCAGGACATTCAGACGATCAATTTCCTCCACACTGGCCAGGGCAACCGCATAGGCCAGCGCATGCCGGCGAATATGATGATACATAATCCGGCGTTTATTCTCGGAAAGTTTTTTTGAGTCGCGATACTGCCCCAGTAACGGATCATCAGGCCGCAAGATAACCGCTGCCGTCACCACCGGACCAGCCAGCGGACCTCGCCCGACCTCATCCACACCGGCAATCAGGGAAGCAGCCACCACTCAGCTACCCCAGCGTTTGACTGTCACTGTTTTCCCTTTTACAGCCACAATCTCGGCCCATTCGTCCGCTTCAATCGGCGTATCGGATATCGCCGTCCATAATTCACTATGATACAGAATCTTGCCCCTGGGATTGATCGACTCCATGACCCGCACACGACGTCCGATCATATGTTCAACATCGCCGCCCACCAGTTCGATATCCGGTGCCGCCCGGTATAAACCGAGGAAATAGCCCGTGGCAATGGTCGCCCCGAAAAACACCAGCGCTTCCAGCACCAGCGACGAACCATAGATACCCGATACAAGTGCCGTGGCCACGGCTCCGCCCAACAAGGCCAGAATATGGCGCACCGCCTCTTCCGTATTAAACCGCCTGCGTTGCATCATCCCTCCCCCGCCTGTCCGCTCAGACCCGAACATTGTCTATTCAATTAATAGCAGAGTTGCAGCTTTTTGCCAGTCAGAGCCGGCCAGCGACAACCAGGACTATCGCAAGGAGGCGCCGAACTTTTGCTCAACAGCCGCCACGATTGCCTCGGATACAGCATCGCTATCCGCCTGTGTCAGCGTGCGACTCGCATCCTGCAACGTAAAGCGAATGCCCATGCTGATTTTCCCTTCCGGCACGCCCTGCCCGTGATAGACATCAAACACATAGGCATCGGCCAGCAACCGCCCGGCAGCCTGCTGCACACAACGGATCACCTTTTCGGCAATCACATTCCGGTCGAACAAAAAGACCAGATCCCGCTGCACGCCGGGGAATTCCGCCACCGGCACATATCTGGCCGGCCGGCCTTGCGGCAACAGGTCAAGATCGAGGGCCGCAACATAAACCGGCATATCCAGTTCATAGTATTCAGCCACATCGCGTGCCACGCGCCCGATCATTCCCACATGATTCTTGCCCGCCATAATCCTTGCCGCCTGCCCCGGCTGCAGACCGGTCAGGGTATCATCCGCAATCCAGCGAGCTGCAAGCCTGCGTTTCGCCAGCCATGCATCCACGGCTCCCTTGAGATCAAAAAAATCAGCAGCACGCCCCCGGGCATACCATTGATCGGCCTCTTTTTCTCCCGCCATTAGCCAGGCAAGCATATTATGCTCCCGGCGTGACTCGCCTGCCAATTCGTAAATTCGCCCGTGTTCCACCAGCGATACACCTGCCTGCTGGCGATTCATATTGTATTTGGCCACATTCAAAAGCCCCGGCCAGAGACTCCTGCGCATCACACGCATCGATTCGGAAATCGGATTGGACAGCACCAGATCACGGCCATCATCACTGACAAAATGACGCTGTTCTTCAGCCGCGATAAAGGCATAGGTAATCACCTGTACGGCGTCTCCGGCGACGGCCAGGCGCACGCTGTCATCCACCGGCTCCACACCTTTTGCCAATAACGGCGGCATGCGTTCAGGAATACGGTCAAAGCCGATAATACGAGCATATTCTTCGGCCATATCCTCCGCAATGGCAACATCATGCCGGAATGCCGGCACACTCACCTTCAGACTGTCCTCCTGACGATGGATCGAAAAACCCATGCGCTCCAGTGTCTGATCCACCGCTTCCGGAATGGCGATTCCCAGACGTGCCTCGATATCCGAAACACGGCAATGAATCGTGCGCCTGGCATTAACTTGCCGGATATTGCCGGCACGCTCAACAGCACCGGGCCTGCCTCCGTACAAATCGACAATAATCTTGCTTGCCTGTTGCAACGCGATTTCAACCATGGCCGGATCGACACCACGCTCAAAACGCATCGATGCTTCCGACACCATGCCATGATAACGGCGTGAACGACTGACGGAGGCCGGCCGGAAATAAGCGGACTCCAGTACAATATTCACCGTGTTCTCGTTCACAGCGGAGTCTTCGGACCCCATGATGCCGGCCAGCGCCACGGCATGTTCGGCATCAGCAACCACAAGGTCTTCATCGGTCAGTTGCAAGTTACGTCCGTCCAGAGCTACAAACGACTCACCCGGCCCGGCCCTGCGCACCTGCAAATCACCCTGCAGTTTATCCGCATCGAATGCATGCATCGGCTGCCCGAGATACAGCATCGTATAGTTGAGCACATCGACAATGCCGTTGACCGGACGCATACCTGCCAGCAGCAACCCCTGTTGCATCCATGCCGGCGATGCCGTGACATGCACGCCCTCAATGCGGCGACTCAGGTAGCAGGGGCAATCCTCGCGGGCAATAATCTCCGCACGCGGACTGACAACCGAAGCATCATCTTCCAGACAAATCATCTTGGCATGCGCCATCGGCAATACCATATCCGCCGCCAGTTCACGGGCCAGTCCATGGGCACTCATACAATCGCCACGATTGGGGGTAATGGAGAGATCGAACACGGCCTCTTCCAGACCCAGCCATTCGCCAACCTCCATGCCGACCGGCGCATCGGCGGACAAAATCAGCAGCCCTTCGGCTTCCTCGGCCAGCCCCAGCTCGGCCTCCGAACAGCACATGCCGAAACTGACCTCTCCGCGAATTTTACCCTTTTTAATCGTCATGCCGCCGGGCAGCGTTGTGCCAACGGTGGCTACCGGAACCTTGTCCCCGACATCCATATTGCTGGCGCCACAAACAATGGCCAGCGGCTCATCCTTGCCAATATCGACCTTAAGCAAACTTAAACGATCGGCATCGGGATGCGGAACCTTCTCGACAATCTTCCCGACAACAACGCCCTGCACATCCTGACGCGGCGTTTCCACGCCCTCTACTTCATGTCCCAGACGGATCAGTGCATCGACCACCTCATCAACCGACACCTTGATCGGCGTATGCTCCTTCAGCCATGAAAACGGTATTTTCACGATCCCATCCTCCTGAGAAAACGCACATCATTCTCGAAAAACAGCCTCAAATCCGGAATACCGTGCTTCAGCATCACCAAACGCTCCACGCCCAGTCCGAAAGCAAAACCGGAATATTCACGATGATCAATGCCCACGGCCTGCAATACATTCGGATGAATCATGCCGCTGCCCAGCACCTCCAGCCAGCCGGTCTGTTTGCATACCCGACAACCCTTTCCATCACAGAATACGCAGCCGATATCCACCTCGGCTGAAGGCTCAGTAAACGGGAAATAACTCGGTCGCAAACGAATCGGCAGAGCCTTGCCGAAATAACTGGATAAAAAGAATTTGAGTACGCCTTTCAGGTGCGCCATCGAAATATCACGACCCACCTGGAACACCTCCACCTGATGAAACATCGGTGAATGGGTCATATCATAGTCACAGCGATACACCCTGCCCGGTGCAACGACAGCCACAGGAGGCGTGCCGCCACGTTTGATCAGGCTTTGCATGGCGCGAATCTGCACCGGCGAGGTATGGGTACGCAAAAGGTGGCCATCGGCGAAAAAGAACGTATCGTGCATGGCGCGTGCCGGATGCTCCGGCTGAATATTCAGGGCATCGAAATTATGAAACTCATCCTCGATTTCCGGACCTTCCGCCACAGTAAAGCCCAATTGACGGAAAATCGCCGTCATTTCTTCCAGTCCCTGCTGCACCGGGTGAATTGCTCCCTGGGGCAGCTTGCGTCCCGGCAGGGTTACATCAATGCGTTCGGCCTCAATCCGTTGCTGCTCGGCAACGGCCTGCAATTCACGTTCACGTCCGGCAAGCGCCTCGGCCAGCAACTGTTTGATTTCATTGACCACCTTGCCGATCAATGGTCGCTGTTCCGGCGCCAGGCGGCCCACGCCCTTGAGCACTTCCGTCAATTTGCCCTTTTTGCCCAGATACCTGACGCGCAACTGCTCCAGCTCGTCAAGCCCCGCCGCTGCAGCAAAGTCCTGCAGGGCCTGCTCACGCAGGCGATCAAGCTGCTCGTTCAGTGATTCCAACTCGGACATGGCAACTCCCCTCAAATACATGCAAAACCGCAGCCATTGCACGCAACATGTATCGATCTCAATAAAACAAACTGCTACAAAAAAAGCAGGGCCTTGTCAGCCCTGCTTCCATCATTGTGTTTAAGCCGGTGTCATCCGGCCTGCGATTACTGATTGGCGCGGGCGAGTTCTGCCAGCTTGGCAAACGCGCTCTTGTCCTGCACAGCAATATCAGCCAGCACCTTACGATCCAGTTCGATACCAGCCTGGTCCAGACCGTGCATAAAGCGCGAATAGCTCAAACCATGCTGACGCGCCGCGGCATTGATACGGGTAATCCACAGGCTGCGGAACTCACGCTTTTTAACCTTGCGATCCCGATAAGCATACTGACGCGCCTTATCGACGGCCTGAGTCGCTGTACGGAAGCAATTCTTGCGGCGGCCGCGATAACCTGCAGCGGCCTTGATAACTTTCTTATGACGGGCGTGCGCCTGCACACCGGATTTTACGCGAGGCATAGATGTCTCCTGTTCTGTTTACTTGTACGGTACGAGTCTGGTCAGCGCACCGGCATCGGCCGGAGAAACCAGATCACTCTGACGGAAACCACGCTTACGCTTCTGCGATTTCTTGGTCAGGATATGGCTGGAAAATGCCTTGTTGCGCTTCCATTTCCCGCTGCCGGTCTTCGAAAAACGCTTGGCAGCACCACTGTTCGATTTCATCTTAGGCATATCGTACCTTCCTTATTTCTTTTGTGGCGCCAGCACCATGATCATTTGCCGACCTTCGAGGTTCGGCATTTTTTCCGGTTTCCCGAGATCTTCCACCTGCGCCGCAATAAACTTCAACTGATCCGCCCCGCGGTTCGTATGCGCCATTTCACGGCCACGAAACCGAAGCGAAACCTTTACCTTGTTTCCCTGTCCGAGAAACTTTCTTACCTGCTTCAGCTTGACTTCCAGATCATGGCTGTCGGTGTTGGCACCAACCTTCACTTCCTTGATCTGCATCACATGCTGACGCTTTTTGGCCAGGTTTGCCTTTTTGCTCTGCTCATACTTGTATTTGCCGTAGTCCATGATCCTGCAAACCGGCGGATCGGCCTTGGCAGCCATCATCACCAGATCCAGGCCTTTTTTTTCAGCTCGGGCGACTGCTTCCTGCAAGGGAAGAACCCCGATCTGTGAGCCATCCTCATCAACCACCCTGACGGTTGATGCCTCAATCGCCAGATTAATCGGCAAATCCGTTTTGATACAAGCCCCCTTTTAACACAAAACCTGTTCCATTATTCATAGTTCGCCATCATCTCATGCATTTTTTCAATCCATGCATCGATGGCAAACGTACCCAAATCCTCACCCGAACGGCTACGTACCGCTACCGTCCCGTTTTCCTTTTCGCGCTCACCGGCAACAAGAATGTACGGCACCCGGGAAAGAGTATGGGCGCGCACTTTATAGCCGACCTTTTCGTTTCGCAAGTCCATTTCTGCACGAATGCCCGCTTTACGCATGCGATCCGTGATTTCCGTAACATATTCGGCCTGCGCATCCGTGATATTGCACATCACCACCTGCACCGGTGCCAGCCAGAACGGGAACTTTCCCTCGTAATGTTCAATGAGAATGCCGATAAAACGCTCCAGCGAACCAAGAATCGCGCGATGCAGCATGACCGGCGTCTGACGACTCGAATCCTCGGCGACATACTCCGCCCCCAGTTTGCCCGGCATGGAGAAATCCACCTGTATCGTGCCGCACTGCCAGACACGACCCAGACAATCCTTCAGGGAAAACTCGATTTTCGGCCCGTAAAATGCGCCTTCTCCCGGATTCAGCCCGTAACTGATGTCCTTGGATTTAAGCGCCTGATGCAAGGCTGCTTCGGCCTTGTCCCATTGTTCATCGGTACCGACGCGATTATCCGGGCGATCGGAAAGGAAGATGATCACATCTTCGAAGCCGAAACGGCGATATACTTCATACGTCAGATCGATGAAATTGCAGACCTCATCCTGAATCTGCTCTCCCGTGCAAAAGATATGGGCATCATCCTGCACAAAATTGCGAAGACGCATCAGGCCATGCAAGGTGCCCGACGGTTCATTACGATGACAGGAGCCGAATTCAGCCAGTCTGAGCGGCAAATCGCGATAGGAATGCAGCGTCTGATTGAACACCTGAATATGGCACGGACAGTTCATCGGCTTGATCGCATAGTCGCGGTTTTCCGTATTCGTCGTGAACATTTCCTGACGGAATTTGCCCCAGTGCCCGGAACGTTCCCACAGTTTGCGATCCACCACCTGCGGCGTCCTGATTTCCTGATAGCCGTGTTCGCGCATAACCTGGCGAATTTCCTGCTCCACGCTCTGCCAGATGCTCCAGCCCCTGGGATGCCAGAACACCATACCCGGCGCCTCTTCCTGCAAATGGAACAGATCGAGCGTTTTGGCCAGCTTGCGATGATCACGCTTCTCGGCCTCTTCCAGACGATGAAGATAGATCTTCAGCTCTTCCTTGCTGGCCCATGCCGTGCCGTAAATGCGCTGTAACTGCTCGTTTTCCGCCTTTCCTTCCCAATAGGCACCGGCCACCTTCATCAATTTGAAATGTTTCAGTTTTGCGGTATTCGGAACATGCGGACCGCGACACAGGTCAGACCATTCACCCTGCCGGTACAGGCTGACCGTTTCACCCTCGGGAATACGTGCGATCAATTTGGCCTTGTAGCTCTCGCCCAGACGTTCGAAATGCGCGATGGCCTCGTCGCGGTCCCATTCTTCACGATGGATATCCAGCTTGCGACGGGCAATTTCCTTCATTTTCGCCTCGATCTTCTGCAGATCTTCCGGCGTAAACGGACGCTCGAACGCAAAGTCATAATAAAATCCGTCCTCAATCACCGGGCCGATCGTCACCTGCGATTTGGGGAACAACTCCTGCACGGCCATGGCCAGCAGATGCGCCGTGGAATGGCGGATAATCTCAAGGCCTTCTTCCGACTTATCGGTAATCAGCGCGACCTCATCGCCATCATGCAGCACATGGGAAAGATCAACCAGACGACCATTCACTCTGGCCGCCAGTGCTGCGCGTGCCAGTCCGGGACCGATCGCAGCGGCCAGATCCATCGCGGTGGAAGCAGGCGGCAGTGTGCGGTCGGAGCCGTCGGGTAATCGAACTGTAATCACGTGTTGCCGCACTCCTGAATCAAAATGGTTGGCTCGGGCGGTTTCGAACCGCCGACCCCCACCATGTCAAGGTGGTGCTCTACCCCTGAGCTACGAGCCAAAAACGTTGAAATAGCTGGGCTCCTCATCATAAGCAAGTTGCAGCACACTGAAAAGTTGCACTATAGTTGCAGAGAGAAACACTCCCAGCCCCTCTAAGCTGGCGCGAATCATAGTCAGGAGCATACTACCATGGCAAGCATTCAAAAACGAACTCTCCAAGACGGGTCAGTCAGATGGCTGCTTCAGATCAGGAAGAAAGGTTTCAAAACCGTCAACAGAGTCAAAAAGACCAAGGCTGCCGCAGAAAGAGAAGCTCGAAGAATCGAAGCCGCCATGGATAACAACACATGGGATGAATTCGCTTCAGAAGAACAAAAGAAAGGCAACACTCCCCTAGCCTACTTCATTAAGAAGTATCTCGAAGAAGTCACCCCTCACAAGGCAGGAGGAGAAAAAGGCATCATCAATGAAACAAGCACCCTGAATCAGGTGCTTCGATCGCCGATAGGAAGCATGGATATCTACCGAATCAAGAGAGGCCACATCATCGAGTTGCGCAACTCCTGGAGAGACAATGGCAACTCTCCATCAACCATCAATAGAAAGCTCACCACGCTTCAGGATGTGTTCACACACATTCAAGTGGACTGGAGACATGAGCAACTGATCAATCCAGTTCAAGGCACGAGAATATCTTTTAAGAAAAATGCAGCAAAGGCAAAAGCCCGAAGCCGCACGCTTTCAGAAAGTGAACTCGCCGCCATGAGGAAAGCACTCGATGAATGCCGCAGCCCCTACATGCGCTGGATGTTTGACTTCGCTCTGGAAACAGCCGGCCGCAGACGAGAGCTATTGGAAAACACATGGAATAATGTATCCGCTGACTTCAGCAGCCTCTGCATTCCCGCAGAACTATCCAAAACGAGAGTCGAGAGGCATATTCCATTAACTCCGGCTGCTCAAGCAATTCTCAAAGAGATCAAATCTTATCAGGCTGATAAACCAACTGAATATATCTTCCCTTTAACGGAAAAGGCATTCACCGAAGCATGGAAGAAAGCTTACAAGCGATCAAAGCTCGTAGACTTCCAATTCAGAGACACTCGCCACATGGCCACCACTATGCTTTCGAATATCTATCCGAAGATGCAAGACCTCGCGAAAATCACCGGACATGAAAAACTCGAAACACTGCTAGGATACTATGAGGAAGATATCAACGATCAAATCTCAAGAATGAGAGCCCACTTCAACAGTGAAAACCGAACCTAACTATTGATTTTTATTGGTCTTTCGTGTATAATAATAAAAGTTGCTAGACAGCTGTTCAACCGAAGCTGAGTCATCAGTGGAACCCTGCTGTTAAATCGAAATCAGGAGGAAGGACAACATGACAAAGCAACAAGATTTGGCAGCAATGGTAATCAATATTGATGAGCTGTCTGAAATCCTCGGGATATCCAAAAAGACAATCCACAACCGACTCAGCGCAAACGATGATATGCCGACACCAAGAAAGTTTGGAAAAAAACTAATATGGCTGCGGCCAGATGTTGAGGACTGGCTCATCAGGCTGCCGAAGGTAGCCTGATGATAAAATCAGCCTCGCAGAGCAGGAGCATAAGACCAGCTTATGCATATCCTGCCTTCACTTTGTTTCGTCGCTAAAGTCTATTAGGCAGGAGCCTATCTAGATGATGTATGAAACTGACAAGAAACAAAGTGCCGTCGCTGACGCGCGACAACCTAGATCCGCGAGTCTATCTCCCATGGTATTGGGAGCTCATAGAATCGCTTGTGCCACGCTTCAGTGGCTATCCTTTCCATCTATCGCCGAAAGACTTCGGCTACACTGATGAGCGTTGGCCCGGCCTGTTCTACAACAAGCAGGCCCATTGGCCGAGATGGTTTGCCATTCGCCAGACGATTAATCTTGGCGAGAAGCATGCGAAGAGCACACCCTCCCTCATTGGAAGCTCCAATTTCCCGAAGGTCGTTTCGGAATGGCTCGATAGAGCTCTGGCATCCGAAAAGCTTCTCGCCAATCCAGATAAAATCTGGATTGATCCTCACGGATTTCTCATCACCGATGAAAGGATCGAACTCGAAAACTGGAGCGAATCTGAGAAAGAAACATTCTTTGGACAGCAGCGCTATCAGTTCCGAGAATTACTTGAATGGGATGTTGACCTCAAGTGCGCGAGATTCATCAATGATTAAGGTGCGCTGGGGAAGCGATGTTGGAGCCCTCAGAGCCCACCTGGCATATATTGCTGGTGGAAAGAGCAAGGTACTCGCCAACGGCGAGCGAGTTTATCCCGCCAAGAGCATCAAGGATGGCGCTTCGCGAAAATCATACCTGGCAAAGCACAAATATTTTCTGGAACCGAAAGGGAAAGGCAGACGATCAAAAACAACCGATCTTCGAATGATCATGTCATTTCAAGGAGCACTTCCAAAAAACGCTCACAAAATCGCCATCGAATTCCTGAAAGAGAACTTTCCCAACATGTGCGCCACCTATGCAATCCATTCCAAGCCGGTTAAAAAGAACGCCGCAGGAGACAAGCAGGCAGGCTGGCACATTCACTATGTCATCTGTCCCCGCAAGCCGGATGGAAAGATGCTGCGACTTCGCAAACAAGAGCTGAAAGAGCTAAAAGCTGCTTATCACGACCTTGCTCTTCGCCATCAACTCAAAACAGGATGGGAGGTTCAACTAAAGGAAACTGCAGAAAAAGAAATGGCTTGGCCAAACGGGCCAAGCCAGTTAGGTACCCACAGCAACTCAAGAAATTTATTGGTTAAATAATCCTGTCTTATGCTTAACGGCAGCTTCACTCATTTTAGCTTTTTTAACCACCATATGTTCATCAAACAAAATCGTTAGCTCTTTCTTAGTTCCACTAGCGGTACCGCCAAACGAACTAATTATCGGGATATAGCTGATCGCATCAGCGCTCACCTTTTCAAAATCATACTTCCAGATCTCAAGACCATTTCCTGTAAAACTTGTAGAATTAGGCTCACCGAACATATTTTTCACTTCACTAGCAGTAGTCTTTCCTTCGATTACTTTTTGAGAAATCGACTGACTATCCTCGTGCCTCAAAGCCTCATTTCCACTCGAAGCACACCCTGCCAAAAGACCTAGCCCTGCAATCACAATCGTACTTTTTATAAATATATTCAAAATCAACCCCCCTAAAGAATCAACAAACACCCAATGGCATTTTGAATTGCAATAATAGACAATAACCCCATAAAAGCAACGTAATACATCGACAGTCTAACCAGCTGAATCCTCCTCCTATCGTCGGACGATTAGCTCCCTGCGGGGCAACATTTATTATATTGAGTTCGCTATCGCTACATATCTGATGGCACCGTATTACACACTTTTCGGTTTCCAGAGGTCAGGGTGATTGTAGACAGTTTTTCTGCTCAGGCCACTCAGCTTTGCAATAGCGGTAGACCCTACTTTCTTACCCTCACTGCGTAACTGCTCCACCGCTTCGAGAATCTTACGCTCAGTCTCGGTTGCACGCTGCTGGTTGGCATAAGCCGCTCCAAGAGCCTGCTTCTCTTTGAGAGGCAAATCAGGGTTGATTTCCGCAGCACCTCGATTCTTTTGTACCCCGATACTGTTTCGATGCTTCCAGCTCCATTTGGCGATGCTTTTCGCTGTTGCCTTGACCTCTGAGAAAGGCAGCGGCTCCATAAAAAGGCTATTGCGATACTCGCATAGGCTGAGCACATCACGCTCCCAGCCCGAGAAGCTGAGGTAGCCCTTCACGGCCTTGTAAGCCCACACTCTCGCATCATTGAACAAGTCGCAGTTGCGGCTTTCATAAACAGACTCAGCGGTTTCGATTTCAAGTTCACTGATCGGATCGCAGTATTCCTCAATTTCAGGGAGGCCGTACCTCACATCACAACAGGTCATCCGCCATTTTTTCGACAGAGGGTTTTTGACCATCAGGCCAGCGTAATTTGGGTCGCCACCCATTGTCGCTGTCATACCCCGCCAGAGCGCTTTGAAGTATTTCTGAGGGGCGAGGCGTGCATTCTCGGAGAACAGTACTGGTGCATCCAGTTCGAAGAGCAGATGCGCGTGCGCATTCTCGGGGTTACTCAGAATGATGGTCGGATTAAGGCCGATTTCCTCGTAGGCCAGCGCGCCGCCTTCGTAGTCAACATCAATGACAATGTACCTGCGAAGAATCTGGTTCAGAGATACGTGGCTATATTGGAGCGCCAGCTCTCGGGGAAGCAATCGAGTCCCGTAGTCAAAGTCATTAGAACATCGAACCTTCTTGCCGAGGCTCTCTATGAATCGCTGTATCGGTGCCGGGTGTCCTTTCACCCATGCACGTAACTAATTTTTTAGGAATTGCTACTCCGACCAGGAGTCGGCTGCGGGCCGCCCAATCCGGGCGGCTAAAATCAGATCAAACGTGCGAGACGGAGCAGGGAACTATGGCCGAATGCGTGGAGGTCAGAGCCGGATGCCGCGGGACCATCCAAGGCATGCCATCTGCGTGTCCGCTAGGACGAGGCCCGCACGAGCTAAAATCAATCCTCCCGAAGCTCGAAAGTTGCACTATAGTTGCAGTGAAAGTGGGAACACCCGGGAATAACAAGGAATAATAATTAGTATAACTTCTTGTTTATAAAGGAATTATATTGTTTTCTTGAGGAATGAAAAAGAATATATTTCGCCATGTCAAGGTGGTGCTCTACCCCTGAGCTACGAGCCAATAAAAGAACATCCCTTACGCGAGGGTGGCGAATCGTATTGTCGCCCCTGCATATGGTCAAGCCTCACGCCTGCACAATGGCGCGAATCCCCTGATACAGGGTATTGCCGGTTTCCTGCATCAAGGCATCATTTTCCGCCTCGACCATAATGCGCAGTTTCGGCTCGGTTCCGGACATGCGCACATTCAACCGGCCATGCCCCTGCAATGCATTTTCAGCCTGACGAATCAGCTTCTGCACGGCGGCATCCGCCAGGACATCACGGCGCTGCGGCAGTGTGATATTCCACAAATGCTGCGGAAACAACTGCATATCGGCTGCCAGTTCACTGAGCGGCCTGTTGTTATCGGACATCGCACAAAGCAATTGCAATGCCGTCATCAGGCCATCACCGGTGGTATTATAATCCAGCAAAATCATATGCCCGGATTGCTCGCCACCAATATTGCAGCCATGCTTGCGCATCATTTCCAGCACATAGCGGTCACCGACACTGGCTCTCAACATATCAATGCCGCGCGCCTGCAGGTAACGCTCCAGCCCCATATTGCTCATGGTCGTCGTAACTACGGCACCACCCTGCAACCTGTCTTCCTGCAACGCGTGTTCGGCCAGGATGGCAATAATCCGGTCACCATCAACAATCCGTCCTGCCTCGTCGCAAACAATCAGGCGATCCGCATCACCATCAAGTGCAAAACCGATATCCGCGCCTGTTTCCAGCACTGTACGACTCATGACCTCCGGCGCTGTGGAGCCGCAGTCCTTATTGATATTCAGACCATCAGGCTGATCGAAAATCGATGTCACATGACAGCCAAGCTCGACAAACAAACGCTGGGCCACGCCATAGGCCGCACCATTGGCGCTATCGACCACCACCTTCATGCCATCGAAACGCAGGCCGCGCGGCAGTGATGCCTTGAGAAATTCGATATAGCGTCCCTTGGCATCATCAATACGTTTGGCACGACCGATATTCAATGCCGGCGGCAATGGCGGCGGGTTATCCAGTTTCTGCTCGATCTCCAGTTCCACCTCATCCGGCAGCTTGAAGCCATCGGCTGCAAAAAACTTGATCCCGTTATCACCGGCCGGATTATGCGATGCAGACAACACCACGCCGGCATCAGCGCGCAGACTGCGTGTCAGGTATGCCACTGCCGGTGTCGGTACCGGCCCGACCAGCAGCACATTCATGCCCTGTGCCGTCAGCCCCGCACACAATGCCGATTCAATCATATAACCGGACAGGCGTGTATCCTTACCGATCAGAATACTCGGCGTATGCTGCACATGGCCGGTCAACACATGACCGGCTGCACGCCCCAGTGCCAGCGCAAACTCCGCCGTCATCGGCGCCTGATTCACTGTACCACGTACGCCGTCCGTACCGAAATACTTACGCATTACTCCTCCCCTTGATTCGTGCGATTGCCCGCCGCATCACGTATAAGCACGCCGCGCACAATAAAACGGGCCTTTGGACTGGCCATGCGGATG